>NZ_JBSFIH010000005.1:0-269473 GCF_053597455.1 Streptomyces sp. NPDC001393 | reverse complement strand
CGTGAATGCTTTTCACGGGAGCGGAACAGTCGGAGGAATGATCCGACCGTTCACAGCGTCCTCGCTGTGTATTTCAAAGGAACCTCGCCCCGATCATGATGACCGGAGACGGGGTATCAACATATCTGGCGTTGACTTTTGGCACGCTGTTGAGTTCTCAAGGAACGGTCACTTCCTTCGTACTCACCCTCTCGGGCTTTCCTCCGGGCGCTTCCCTTCGGTGTTTCCGACTCTATCAGATCTTTTCTCGATCCGATTTCCTCGGTGCTTTCCAGGTTCCCGCTCTCGCGTTTCCCTTTCCGGCGGTTCTGACTCTATCAGATCCTTTCGGCGTCTGACTCCCAGTCAGGGGGGCTTGTCATCCGGGCCGTTGGGCCGTTCCGACGTCTCAAACCTTAGCGGATCCGCTCGGCGATTCCCAATCGGACCGCCGCGCCTCCATTCGAATTGAATTCGGGCACGCCGAAATCAACCCGTCCGGGAGATCGTGCTGATGATGTGAGAGGTGCCGCTCGGGGCGGCTGAGGTGCTGCCGAAGAACCGTTACGGCTCCGTGGCAACTCGAAGAACTTTACGGAACAGCCAGGGGCGTGTCAACACCCCTCTGTCAAGATCTTTTATGTCGGCCTCAGCTATGCCGCCCTCAGGTCGTCTCAGTCGAGGTCGCTGAGCCGGCCGCCTGCGTCCGGCTGGGCGTGCTCCACCCGGCGCAGGAGCCTGGTCAGGACCTCGCCGAGCACCGCGCGCTCCGCCGGAGTGAGGTCCTGCAGCAGGTCCTCCTCGAAGACGGTCGCCAGGCGCATCGCCTCCAGCCACTTCTCCCGGCCCTCCGGGGTGAGCTCGACGATGACCCGCACACGGTTGGACTCGTCCCGCTCACGGGTGACCAGCCCTTCGGAGACCATGCGGTCGATCCGGTGGGTCATCGCGGCCGGGGTGAGGCCCAGGCGCTTGGCGAGGTCGCTGGGGCCCATGCGGTAGGGGGCGCCGGAGAGGACCAGCGCCTTGAGCACCTCCCACTCGGCGTTGCTGATGCCGAGGTCGGCGGTCTGGCGGCCATAGGCGACGTTCATGCGCCGGTTGAGCCGGGACAGCGCCGACACGATCTTCTCGACCTGTGGGTCCAGGTCCCGGAACTCGCGCTGGTAGGCGGCGATCTGCTCTTCGAGCGTCGGCTCTGTGAGGTCGGGGGCTGTGTCGGCCATGGCCGCAGTATCGCACGTAGCGCCTTTGCGTTGAAGTCCTTCCATGTGTAGTCTTTAGCTTCGAACTTTAGCTTTGAAGTCTTCGAGACTAACTAGTGAGAGAGGTGAACGTGACCAGGGCGATGGGCGCAGCGATGCGCCGGATCCACGTGGGCAACGCACTCAGCGCGTTCGGGCTCGGCTTCACCGTCCCCTACCTGTACGTCTACGTGGCGCAGGTGCGTGGGCTGGGGGCCATGACGGCGGGTCTCGTGCTCGCTGTCTTTGCTGTGGCCGCGCTGATCGTGCTGCCGTTCGCCGGGCGGGCGATCGTGCGGCGCGGCCCGCTGCCGGTCCTGCTCGCCGCCCTGGTCATGGCCGCCGTCGGTGCGCTGAGCCTCGGTCTCGCGGGCAGTGCCGCCGCCGTACTGCTGTCGGCCGCGGCGCTCGGGGCCGGGCAGGCCGTGATGCAGCCGGCGCTGGCGACGATGATCGTGGACTGCTCCACGGCCGACACGCGGTCGCGGGCGTTCGCCATGCAGTTCTTCCTGCAGAACCTGGGGCTCGGTATAGGCGGCCTCATCGGCGGTCATCTCGTCGACACCACCCGCGTGTCGTCGTTCACGCTGCTGTTCGCGATCGAGGCGGCGATGTTCCTGCTGCTGGTCGGTGTGATGGCGACCGTGCGGATGCCGCACTCGCCGCGGATCGAGGACGCTCCGGCACGGTCGGCGAAGGGCAGCTGGAGGCGGCTGCTCGGGAACCGGGCGATGGTGCAGCTGTGTGTGCTGGGTTTCGTGCTGTTCTTCGCCTGCTACGGCCAGTTCGAGTCCGGGTTGAGCGCGTACGGCGTCGAGGCCGCCGGGATATCCACCTCCGCGCTGGGGACGGCCCTGGCCGCGAACACGCTGATGATCGTGGTCGCCCAGTTCGCCGTGCTGAGGTTCGTGGAGCGCCGCCGGCGGTCGCGGGTCATCGCCGGTGTCGGTCTGATCTGGGCCGTGGCCTGGCTGGCCGCCGGGTACGCGGGGCTGGGGCACGGGAGCCAGGAGATGGCGACGGCCGCGTTCGTGTCGACGTACGCGCTGTTCGGGCTGGGTGAGGCGATGCTGTCGCCGACGGTCGCTCCGCTGGTCGCCGACCTTGCCCCGGAGGGGATGGCCGGGCAGTACAACTCCGCGTTCGCGCTGGTCAAGCAGCTGGCGCTGGCCCTGGGGCCGGCGGTGGGCGGGCCGCTGGGTGCCGAGCTGCACGGGCCGTACATCGTGACGTTCCTGCTGTTCTCGTTGGGGATCAGCGTGCTGGCGTTGCGGCTTGGGCGGCGGCTCACCCCCGTCCAGGACCGGCCGTGGCTGGCGCGCGGGAGCCGGATGGTTGCCCGGGGTGGGGCGTCTGCGGAGCCGGTGGCCGCGGAGGCGTGAGGCACCGGTGCTGTAACTGGGCAGGTGTGGGGCGCTGCTCGCTGGGAGGTGCCGCTGCGCCCACCCGTGCCGCCCCAGCGGCACGACTGCCCGCAGCTACGGCGCTACGGCGCTATCCCTTCGGCAGTACGAACTCGCACCACACCGCCTTCCCGCCTCCCGGTGTCCGCCGGCAGCCCCAGTTGGACGCGATCGTCGCCACGATGGCGATGCCGCGGCCCGACTCGTCCGCCGGTTCCGCGCGGCGGCGGCGTGGGAGGTGGTCGTCGCCGTCCGTCACCTCGATGATCAGGCGGCGGTCGGTGCGGCGCAGGCGCAGGCGCATGGGGGGCGTGCCGTGCTGGAGGGAGTTGGCGACCAGCTCGCTCGCGGCGAGGACGCCGAGATCGTGCAGCTCGACCGGGAAACGCCAGCTCGTCAGCACGCCGGAGGCGAACGCGCGGGCGCGGGGGGCCGCTTCGACGCCGCCGAGGAGTTCCAGGGCCGCGTTGCGGAAGAGGTCGCCGTCGGGGCCCGTACGGGAGGGGTGCTGGAGGACGAGGACGGCGACGTCGTCGTCGTGGTCGGCGGTGACGCCGGCCGAGCGGACCAGGCGGTCGCAGATCACCTGGGGGGTGCCCGTGGCGCCCGCCAGGGCTCCTTCGAGAGCCGCGATGCCCTCGTCCAGGTCCTCGTCGCGGCGTTCGACCAGGCCGTCCGTGTAGAGGACCGCCGTGGAGCCCGGGCCGAGGGCGATGGAGCCCGACGAGTGGATCCAGCCGCCGGTGCCGAGCGGCGGGCCGGTGGGCTCGTCGGCGCGGGAGACGGTGCCGTTCTCATCGCGGACCAGGATGGGGAGATGGCCGGCCGATGCGTACACCAGGCGGCCCTCGTTGGGGTCGTGGATGGCGTAGACGCAGGTGGCGATCTGGTTGGGGTCGATCTCGGTGGCGAGGCCGTCGAGGAGCTGGAGCACCTCGTGCGGGGGCAGGTCCAGGCGGGCGTAGGCCCGGACGGCCGTACGAAGCTGGCCCATGACCGCCGCCGCGCGTACGCCGCGGCCCATCACGTCGCCGATCACGAGCGCCGTGCGGCCGCCGCCGAGGGTGATCACGTCGTACCAGTCGCCGCCGACGGCGGCCTCGGTGCCGCCGGGGTGGTAGGTGGCGGCGATCCGGAGGTCGTCGGGCTGTTCCAGTTCCTGCGGGAGCAGGGAGCGCTGGAGGGTCACCGCCGTCTCGCGCTGGCGGCGCTCGCTGGCGCGCAGCCGTTCGGCGGCCTCGGCGTGGTCGGTGACGTCGGTGGCGAAGACGAGCACGCCGCCGTCGCGGTCGCCGCCCTCGTCGACCGGGGTGCAGGTGAAGGTGTAGGAGCGGCCGTCGACCGCCTTGCGGGACTTCAGGGTGCGGGGCTTGCCGCTGCGCAGCACCTGGTCGAGGAGCGGGAGCAGGCCCAGTTCGGAGAGTTCGGGCAGCGCCTCGCGGGCGGGTGTGCCCATGGGCCGTACGCCGAAGGCCGCCACATAGGCGTCGTTGACGTACGCGATGCGGTGGTCGGGGCCGTGCACCAGGGCGACCAGGGCCGGGACGCGGTCGAGGACGTCGCGCGCGGGCAGTTCGTCGACGGCGGGCACGGGGGGTGTGCCGTCGGCCTGCTGTTCCGCGCGGGCCGCGGGCACGGAGCCTTCCCCCCGCCGGTCCAGGGAGACCGGGGTCTCGGTCCGCGCGGCGGCGCGGCGCTGCGTTCCGGGGAGCCGGGCGCTCCAGCGCGTGAAGTTCACTTGGGAAGAAGCCTCGTGGGTGCTTAAGGGCGGGCCGGTGGCCCGTCCGAGGACGTGGGGCAGTCTGGCAGGTGGCGGCGCCGCGGCGACATCCGTCAGACGCCTGGGCGGGCCGGGGAGTTCCTGGGTCCGGTCAGGACGACCCCTTCGGGTCGTCCGAGGGGCTGTGAGGAGGCTTTCCACCGGCAGCGAGTTCGAACTCCGCTCGCGGATGTTCGAGCGAACCGAGCGAGACGATCTCCCTCTTGAAGAGCCCCGCGAGGGTCCATTCGGCCAGAACCCGGGCTTTTCGGTTGAAGGTGGGCACCCTGCTGAGGTGGTAGACGCGGTGCATGAACCAGGCAGGGTAGCCCTTCAGCCTGCGTCCGTAGACCTGGGCGACGCCCTTGTGCAGGCCGAGGGAGGCGACCGAGCCGACGTACTTGTGGGCGTACGTCTCCAGGGGCTCGCCGCGCAGCGCGTGGGCGATGTTGTCGCCGAGGACCCTGGCCTGGCGGACGGCGTGCTGGGCGTTGGGGGCGGTCTCGGTGCCGGGCTCGGCGGCGGTGACGTCGGGTACGGCCGCCGCGTCCCCGGCCGCCCAGGCGTGCTCCGTGCCGTCGACGGTCAGCTGGGCGGTGCATTTCAGCCGCCCGCGCCCGGTCAGCGGCAGGTCGGTGGCGGCGAGCAGCGGGCTGGGCTTGACGCCGGCCGTCCACACGACCGTACGGGTCGGGAAGCGCTGGCCGTCGCTGAGTACGGCGACGCGGTCGGCACAGGACTCCAGGCGTGTTTCGAGCAGGACCTGGATGTTGCGGCGGCGCAGCTGGGTGACGGTGTAGCGGCCCATCTCCGCGCCGACCTCGGGGAGGATGCGGTCGGAGGCCTCCACGAGGATCCACTTCATGTCCTCGGGGCGCACGTTGTGGTAGTAGCGCGCGGCGTAGCGGGCCATGTCCTCCAGTTCGGCGAGCGCTTCCACGCCCGCGTAGCCGCCGCCGACGAAGACGAAGGTGAGGGCGGCGTCGCGGATCGCGGGGTCGCGGGTGGAGGAGGCGATGTCCATCTGCTCGATGACGTGGTTGCGCAGTCCGATGGCCTCTTCGACGGTCTTGAAGCCGATGCCGTACTCGGCGAGGCCGGGGATGGGCAGCGTGCGGGAGACCGAGCCGGGGGCGAGGACGAGTTCGTCGTAGCCGAGCAGTTCGGCCGGATTCCCCTCCTCGGCGGTGGCGAGCGTGTGGACGGCGGCGGTGCGCACCGCGTGGTCGATGGAGGTGACCTCGCCGACGACCACATGGCACCGGTCCAGGACGCGACGCAGCGGTACGACGACATGACGAGGGGAAATCGAACCCGCGGCCGCCTCCGGAAGGAACGGCTGGTACGTCATGTAGGGGTCGGGAGTGACGACGGTGATGTCGACGTCACCCCGCCTGAGCTCGCCCTTCAGCTTCCGCTGCAGACGCAGTGCCGTGTACATCCCGACGTAGCCGCCGCCGACAACCAGAATGCGCGCACGTTCCTTCACCATCCCATGACGCACCCGGCGCTGTTGTTTGTCCACAGCCCCGGCAATTTGTGTGACTGGCGGCCTGGTGTGGACGCAGCCGGGCGCGGTGCCGGGAGGGGACGAAAGGGGGCAGGTCAGCGGGGTCGGCCGAGGGTGCGCGAAGGTACGGAAACGGGACGTACGAGACTCGTACTCCGATCGGGGGGCGCACTGTGCGGAACCTGCCCCTTCTGAATTGACCCCCTCTCAACTATGTTCGTGTGTCGACGGGGTGTAGGGAATGTGGTCGAGCGGGTGCCGCGACGGGCGGACCCGGTCGAGACCGACTCAGTTCCAGGCGCTCCGGGTCACAGGCGGGGAGTCTCCGGGGGGAGACGTCATTACCGGGGGAAAAACATGCATGTTCAGGACACGCCTTGGTCATCCGCAGCGGCTATCGCACCGGCCGGTGGGGCGACGATGAGCGCGGCGGTGGGCAACGGACGCGCGGACGGGGCGCGTACGACCCCGCTGCGCGTGGACGCACAGCGCAATCTGGAGCACGTGCTGCGCGCGGCGCGTGAGGTGTTCGGCGAGTCGGGGTACGGCGCGCCGATGGAGGACGTGGCGCGGCGCGCGCGGGTCGGGGTCGGCACGGTGTACCGGCGCTTTCCCAGCAAGGACGTACTGGTCCGGCGGATAGCCGAGGAGGAGACCGCGCGGCTGACCGAGCAGGCGCGGGCCGCGCTCGGGCAGGAGGACGAGCCGTGGTCGGCGCTGTCCCGGTTCCTGCGGACGTCGGTGGCGTCGGGGGCGGGGCGGTTGCTGCCGCCGCAGGTCCTGCGGGTCGGCTCCGCGCAGGGCTCCGCCGGTTCGGCCGAGTCCGTCGAAGAGGCTCGGGTGCCTCAGCAGCGGGTGCAGCCGGGCTCCGGTGAGCTGCGGCTGGTGGCCGGGGAGTCCGCCGGGGGCGCCGATGACAACGGGGTCGGGGCGTTGCTCGATGTGGTCGGGCAACTGGTCGAGCGGGCCCGGGCGGCCGGTGAGCTGCGGGCGGATGTGTCCGTGGGGGACGTGCTGCTGGTGATCGCCACGGCGGCGCCGTCCCTGCCGGATGCCGCGCAGCAGGCGGCGGCTTCTGCGCGGCTGCTGGACATTCTGCTGGAGGGGCTTCGGTCTCGGCCGGCGTAGGGGGTTGTCGGGCCGGTCCGGGGTGGGGGTCCGGGGTGGGGGTCCGGGGTGGGGGTCCGGGGTGGGTGGGGGCGTGCGGTCGTCGGGCTGCGGGGGCGTGGGGGCTTGGTCGCTCCCGCTCCCCTGGGAGAACTGCCGTCCCCCTCGTTCGAGTGGTGGGCGGTGTCGGGCACTGACCAGAACCCTCGGATGAGTGGATGCCGTGAACACGCTGGCCTTGACCGAAAGTCGGTGTGGCACCCTGAGCCGGTGACGGGTTGGGCTGGGCCGGTTTCGGGGGCTTTCCGCGATGGGCGTTGACGGGTGGGACGAGTCACGCGGTGACGACGTGGGCGCGGAGGCCGCCGGCCCGACCCCGCCCCAGGTGCCGAACCAGGGCGGGCGTCCGGCTTCCGCCGGCGGGCGGAGCGAGAAGAGCGTGCCGGCCCAGCGTGAGGGCAGCGCGCTGCCGCCGCGCCGGCAGCCGCCGTCCGACGACGGCGAGCTGATCGAGCGGATGCGCGGCGGTGACGACTCCGCGTACGCGGAGCTCTACCGGCGGCATGCGGAGGCCGTACGGCGGTATGCGCGCACCTGCTGCCGGGACGGGCACACCGCCGACGACCTGACGGCGGAGGTCTTCGCCCGGATGCTGCAGGCGGTGCGCGGCGGATCGGGTCCCGAACACGCCGTTCGGGCCTATCTGCTGACCTCCGTGCGGCGCGTCGCCGCGCACTGGACCAGGTCCGCCCGGCGCGAGCAACTCGTGGACGACTTCGCCGTCTTCGCCCAGCAGGCCTCGCGCGCCTCCGACGTGTCCGACGACACCGCGTCCTTGGGGTCCTTCGGAGCGGGGTTGGACCTCGGCGCCGATGTGCGCGCGATGCACGAGGCCGAGCAGTCCATGGCCATGCGGGCCTTCCGCTCGCTGCCCGAACGCTGGCAGGCCGTGCTGTGGCACACCGAGGTGGAGGACGAGTCCCCGAGCGAAGTCGCCGTGCTGTTCGGGCTGGACGCCAACGGAACGCGGGTGCTGGCGAGCCGCGCCCGCGAGGGGCTGAAGCAGGCCTACCTCCAGGCCCACGTCAGCGCCTCCCTCGCCGGTGACGAGGAGTGCGCCCGCTACGCCGACCAGCTCGGCACCTACGCCCGCCGCAAACTGCGCGTCCGCGCCGAACGGGGCCTGCGCAAGCACCTGGAGGAATGCGCCAGGTGCCGGTTGGCGGCCACGCAGATCGAAGAGGTCGCCGGCCAAATCCCCGGTGTCGTGCCGGTCGCGGTCATCGGCTGGTTCGGCGCCGCCGGGTACGCCAAGGCGCTCGGCATCATCGCGGGCAGCGCCGGGGCGGGGGCGGCGGGTGCCGCCGCGGCGGCACCCGGGTCGTCGTCCGGCGGGGCGGGCGGGGCGGGCGGTGCGGCGGCCTCGGAGGGGCTCGGGGCGCCGGTGAAGGCGGGGATCGCGGCCGGTGTGGTCGCGGTGGCCGCGGCCGCGGTGGCGCTCGCGCTGGTGAACGACAGCCGTCCGCCGGCGAAGGAGGTCGCCAAGCCGTCGCCGTCCGCGCCGGTCGTGCGGCCTCCGGCGCCGCAGCCGACCCCGTCGAAGAAGAACCCCGCGCCGGAGCCGGCGGTGCTCGCGCCCGAGCCGGCCCCCACCCCGACGCCCACGCCCACGCCGAAACCGACGCCCAGGCCGACTCCCACACCCACCTCTACGCCCACCCCCACACCGACACCCAAGCCGACCCCGACGCCCACTCCGCCGCCCGCCCCCACCGTCTACGAGGTGAGCGACCTCAGCTACGACGTCGACGGCGACGGCACCAAGCCGGAGATCCAGATCGCCGAGAGCAGCTGGGTGTGGCAGCGCCACGGCATGTCGATCGGCGGCAAGCAGTACGCGCGCGGGGTGACCGTGCACGGCGAGTCCTCCGTCACCATCGCCCTCAACCGACAGTGCACCGCCTACGACGCACTGGCCGGCGTGGACGACATGACACTCGGCCTCGGCAAGGTGTCCTTCTCCGTCTGGGCCGACGGGGTCCGGCTGTGGCAGTCGGGGATGGTCAAGGGACACGACCGGGCCGTGCCCGTCCATGTGGACCTCACCGGGCGCAGGACCGTACGGCTCGTCGTACGCCCGCACAGCAACGTCTTCGACCAGGCGGCACTCGCGGACTGGGCGGAGTCGCGGCTCACCTGCCGGTAGCCCGGAAGGCCGGGGCAGGCAGGTGTGGCGCTGCTCGCTGAGAGGTGCTGCGCTACCAGGCAGGCGGGGACAGCGCCCCGAGCCCTCACGCGCCGGAGGCCAACGCGTCCCTCCGTGGCTGGATCCCGGAGGGCACCGCACGGGCGCGTGCCGGTGTTCCCGTCCAGCAGGTGCCTCGCCGGGCGAGGAGGCGGTGGAGCCAGAGTTCCAGGGAGACCAGGTCGGCCAGGCCGTCCAGGGGGAGGGCTGCGCCGTCGGCCGCCGCGCGGAGCGCCTTGCGGACGACGCGGGCCTCCACCAGGCCGGCGTCGGCCAGCAGGGGGGTGGCGAAGAGGTCCTGGAGGGGGTCGGCGGCCACGCGCAGGCCCGTGCGTGCGGCCGCCGCCGAGGAGGCGTGGGAGGGGGCGCCCCAGCCGGGCGGGAGGTCGGTGACACCGGCGCCCTCCAGGACCCTGCGGAGGATGGAGGAGCGGGCGCCCGGCTGGACGCGCAGCGCCTCCGGGAGGGCGCGGCAGGCGCGCACGACCTGGTTGTCGAGGAACGGCGCGTGCAGGCGCTGGGAGCGGATCTCGGCGGCCTGTTCCAGGACGCGCAGGTCGGCGGCGTGGCGGGCGAGGGCGGCACGCGCGCGGTACTCGCCGGGACGCTGGACGCCGGTTGCCGAGCGGTCCGCCTCCGCCTGCAGCAGAACCGATACTTCGGCCAGCGCCTCCCCCGTCAGCCAGCGCGCCGCCGGCCCCGGTCTCGCCCAGGCCAGCGCGGCGAGGGACGCGCCGACCGCTCCCTGGGGCTCGTCGAACCGGCGCCGCATCAGCCGCTCGGCCAGCGCCTCCAGGCCGGCCCGGTAGGGCGTGCGGGCGAGCCGGCGGGCGGCGCCGTACACGCGCGCGGGGACCATCACCGAGCCGTCGGCCTTGGCGAGCGCGGCGACCGGGCGGACCAGGTGCCGCCGTTGGCGGTCCATCAGGAGGTCGGCGAGGCGGGCGGGGTGGGCGTCCAGGACCTGGCGGGCGCCGTGGCCGGTGAAGTGGTCGGCGCTGCCCGCGGCGAGCCGGGCGCGGTGCCGGACGGCGGTCACCAGCGAGGGTCCGGGTTCGTCGGTGAGGGGGCCGTCGAGGTCGGCGTACGGCAGGGTCTCCTCGGCGCCGGTCACGACGACGTGGTGCAGGCGCGGGTTGGCGGCGAGCGCGCCGGCGCGCTCCAGTTCGGCCTCGCGGCCGCCGACGGCCAGGTCGTTGAAGGTGACGGCGAGGAGCCGTTCGCCCGCGCCCGTGCCGTGGCCGAGGAGCGTGCCGGGTCTGCCGGGCAGCCCGGCGGCCAGCAGCGCGAGGGTGCCGGAGGCGGGGCCGCCGGAGAGGTCGGCGCCGATGCCGGGCACGGGCATCCCGCGCCGGGCCCGCCGCTCGGCCGGTCCCATGCCGGGCACCGGGCCGGGGTCGAGGTCGGGCACGTGCCGGGGCGCCGACAGCCGGGTGCGCACCGCCTCCACCAGAGCGTCCCGTACGGCGTCCACGGCACGGTCGGGCTCGGCGGGGGGCGCGGCCACCGCGAGGGAGGCGACCGGCTCGTACCCGGCGATCTCGCGCGCCCCGGCACGCAGCACGAGTGCGTGCCCCGGCGGAATGCGCCGTACGCCCTCGTACGGGGTGGTGTCGCGCAGCGCGGCCGGTACGTCCGGGGCGGCGAGCAGGGCGGCCAGGTGGGCGAAGTCGAGATTGGCCTCGATGAGGTCGGCGAGGGGCAGCGCGGCGGTGGCGTAGGCGGTGCCGCCGGCCCAGGGGGTGTGGAACACCGGGCGGGCGCCCGCGAGATCGCCGCAGACGGTGATGCGGCGGCCGACCTTGACGACGGCCGTGTAGCTGCCCGGCCAGCTCGTCAGATGGCGCAGGGCGCCCCCGCGCGCGGTGAACAGGCCGCGCCGCAGCTCCTCGTCGGAGGCGCCGCAGATGCCGAGGACGGCGAGGCGGTTGTCCCCGTCGGCCTTCACCAGGCGCACCTCGTCCGGGCGCCAGTCGCCGACGGCCCACAGCGGATCCGGGTCGCCCCACAGGAGCTGGGAGCCGACCGGGTGCAGGGTCTCGCCGTCGTAACCGGTGGCGCCCGCGGTGCCGATCCCGGCGACGCCCGCGGCGGTGCTGCTCCAACCCACCAACCACCGCATCGACGCCTCCACAGGCTGTGGACAACAGTGCACCGTACGAACCGGATCCCCATGCTGCCATGAGAGGCGCGTTGTGGAGGGGCGGCGGCACCGGCTTCGATCGAGGGAAATGCCCGGTGGGCATGCGGGCGGTGCGACTCGAATGCGCCCCCTGTACGCTCCCTCAAAACACCCTTCGCGCCCTCAAGTTGCATGGTCGGAGCACATGTCGGCCGCGACGGGCGGGGTCGATTTTCGGCCAAATTCGCTGAGCGATGGCGAACTTGAGCACGCTCCGTACAGGCCTGCGGAGCGCGTGGCGGCGCGAACACGCGCACAGTCCGGGAGGCGGGCATCGCCTCCCGGACCGGTCCGCCACCCGCGGGGATGAAGGTGGCGGTGTCCCCCAGCCCACTGGATCCAGTACAGCGGGCCGACCCACGCAAGAGTCATGGAACCGCTCCCCCGATGGCCGGAGAAGAGCGCACGGACGGGCGCACGGCCACACGGGCGGGGGCACGCGGCGACAGGCCGTGCACGGTGCGTACAGGACCGCACCTTCGTACGGACCACAATCCCGCCATCCGGAACAATGCCCCTTAACGCTTGGGATGCGGCGAACTACGCTGGGTTTACGAATGCCGCGTGGTTATGCCAGCGCGGCAGCCGTCTGTGTCGAGGGGTGGCGCATGTCCAGGGAGCAACGCGGGCCGAACGAAAAGCTCGGCGCCGTTCTCGCCCTCGCGGGAATCAGCAACGCAGGACTCGCACGGCGCGTCAACGACCTTGGTGCGCAGCGCGGGTTGACTCTTCGCTACGACAAGACCTCGGTGGCGCGCTGGGTGTCGAAGGGGATGGTGCCGCAGGGCGCGGCGCCGCACCTCATCGCGGCCGCCATCGGCCAGAAGCTCGGCCGCCCGGTGCCGCTCCACGAGATCGGCCTGGCGGACGCGGATCCCGCACCCGAAGTGGGCCTCGCCTTCCCCAGAGACGTAGGACAGGCGGTGAAGTCGGCGACGGAGCTGTACCGTCTCGACCTCGCCGGGCGCCGGGCCGGCTCCGGCGGCATCTGGCAGTCGCTCGCGGGATCGTTCGCAGTGAGCGCATACGCAACGCCTGCCTCACGTTGGCTGATAACCCCCGCCGACAGCTCGGTCGCGCGGGAGGCGGGCTCCGCCGAGGGCTCCGGCGCACCGATCAAAGTCGGCCACAGCGATGTGCAGAAGCTGCGGGAGGCCGCCGAGGACGCGAGGCGCTGGGACTCCAAGTACGGCGGCGGGGACTGGCGTTCATCGATGGTCCCGGAGTGCCTGCGGGTGGAGGCGGCGCCCCTGCTGCTCGGCTCCTACTCCGACGAGGTCGGCCGCGCGCTCTTCGGCGCCTCCGCCGAACTCACCCGGCTCGCGGGGTGGATGGCCTTCGACACCGGCCAGCAGGAAGCGGCGCAGCGGTACTACATCCAGGCGCTGCGCCTCGCGCGCGCGGCGGCGGACGTACCGCTGGGCGGCTACGTGCTGGCCTCCATGTCGCTGCAGGCGACGTACCGCGGCTTCGGCGACGAGGGGGTCGATCTGGCGCAGGCCGCGCTGGAGCGCAACCGCGGGCTGGCGACCGCGCGGACGATGAGTTTCTTCCGGCTGGTGGAGGCGCGGGCACACGCGCGTGCCGGGGACGCGCAGGCGGCCGGTGCGGCGCTGAAGGCGGCCGAGGGATGGCTCGAGCGGTCGCGGGAGGGCGACAACGATCCTTCTTGGCTTGGTTTTTATGGATATGACCGGTTTGCCGCCGATGCGGCCGAGTGCTACCGGGACCTGAAGGCACCTCGGCAGGTGCGGCGGTTCACGGAACAGGCGCTGTCCAAGCCGACCGAGGAGTTCGTGCGGTCGCACGGCCTGCGGCTGGTCGTGTCGGCCGTCGCCGAGCTGGAGTCCGGGAACCTCGACGCCGCCTGCGAGCAGGGGGTGCGGGCCGTGGAGGTGGCCGGGCGGATCTCGTCGGCGCGCACGACCGAGTACGTGAAGGACCTGCTGCACCGGCTGGAGCCGTACGGGGACGAGCCGAGGGTGGTGGAGCTGCGGGAGCGGGCCCGCCCGCTGCTGATGGCTCCGGCCTGAGAACCCTCACACGGGCGTTTGAAGGCGTTGTCAGTGGCGCAGTGCACTATCGAGGTGGGAGGTGGTGCAGGTGCCGGTCGGGGCGTACGACTGTGATGTGCTCGTGGTCGGTGGGGGGATCGTCGGGCTGTCCACGGCGTATGCGATCACGCGGGCCGCGCCGGGCACGGCGGTCACCGTGCTGGAGAAGGAGCCGGGGCCGGCCCGGCACCAGACGGGCCGCAACAGCGGGGTCATCCACAGCGGGATCTACTACCGGCCGGGCTCCCTCAAGGCGCGGTACGCGGTGCGGGGCGCTGCCGAGATGGTCAAGTTCTGCGCGGAGTACGGCATCGCGCACGCCGTCACCGGCAAGCTGATCGTCGCCACCGAGCGGGAGGAGCTGCCCCGTCTGCACGCACTCGTGCAGAGAGGCCGGGAGAACGGCATACCGGTGCGGGAGCTGGGCTCCGCACAGATCGGTGAGTACGAACCCGAGGTGCGCGGGCTCGCGGCGATACACGTCGGTACGACAGGGGTGTGCGACTTCGTCGGCGTGGCCCGGCAGCTGGCGCAGGCCTCCGGCGCCGAGATCCGGTACGGCGCCCGGGTCGTCCGGGTCGACCGGCGGCCCGAGCGGGGCGTGGCCGTGCTCACCTCGGGCGGCGACGTCGTACGCGCGCGCGTGCTGGTGAACTGCGCCGGGCTGTACTGCGACGAGATCGCGCGGCTGACCGGGGACGAGCCCGAGGTGCGGATCGTGCCGTTCCGCGGGGAGTACTACGAGCTGGCGCGGCCGGAGCTGGTGCGCGGGCTGGTGTATCCGGTGCCGGATCCGGCCTTCCCGTTCCTCGGGGTCCATCTGACCCGGGGCATCGACGGAGGGGTGCACATCGGCCCCAACGCGGTGCCGGCGCTGGCCCGGGAGGGGTACGGCTGGCGGGTTGTACGACCCCGGGAGCTGGCCGGGACCGTGACCTGGCCGGGGTCGTGGGCGATCGCCCGGCGGCACTGGAGACACGGCGCGGGGGAACTGCACCGCTCGCTGTCGAAGGGGGCGTTCCTGACGGCGGTGCGCAGGCTGCTGCCCGGGGTGCAGGCGGACGACCTGGTGCGGGCCCCTGCCGGGGTGCGGGCGCAGGCCGTGTTGCGGGACGGGACGCTGGTGGACGACTTCCTCATCCGGGAAGGGGCGCGGGCCGTGCATGTGCTGAACGCACCCTCGCCCGCGGCCACCGCTTCGCTGCCGATCGGGCGGGAGGTCGGACGCCGGGTGCTGGACATGCTCGAGAGGGCCACCTCGTAGGGCCCCGTAAAATCGGAAGCACTGTGTCTGAGTTCCTGAACGTCCCCGAAACCGCCTCGCCGACCCCCCACATCCCCGGCGTGTCCGTCCGGCACACCCGGGCCAAGGGGGAGCCGCGGTTCCCGGACGGGCCCAAAGCCGATCCCGCCGGGTCGCACTTCGAGCGGCGGATCCGGAGTTTCCAGCCGCGGCGGAGCAGGGTGACCGCGGGACAGGCGGACGCGCTGCAGCGGCTGTGGCCCACGTGGGGGCTGGACATCGACGGACAGCGGGTCATCGACCTGCGTGAGCTGTTCGGCAACGACCGGCCGGTCGTGCTGGAGATCGGGTTCGGCATGGGCGAGGCCACCGCGCAGATGGCCGCCGCCGACCCGGACACCAACATCCTCGCGGTCGACGTGCACACTCCGGGCCAGGGCAATCTGCTGGCTCTCGCCGACCGGGGCGGGCTGTCCAACGTCCGGGTGGGCAACGGGGACGCGATCATCCTGCTCCGGGAGATGCTCACCCCCGACGCCCTCGACGGGCTGCGGGTGTACTTCCCGGACCCCTGGCCCAAGAAGCGGCACCACAAGCGGCGGCTGATCCAGCCCGAGTTCCTGACGCTCGCCGCGACCCGGCTGAGACCCGGCGCGCTCGTGCACTGCGCGACCGACTGGGAGCCGTACGCCGAGCAGATGCTCGAGGTGCTCACCGCGCACCCCGACTTCGAGAACACGCAGGCGGACGGCGGTTTCGCGACGCGCCCCGAGTTCCGGCCGCTGACCCGTTTCGAGGGCCAGGGACTGGACAAGGGACATGTGGTGAACGATCTGCTCTTCCGGCGCGTACCGCACCAGGACCGGGCAGACCGAGCGGGTCGAGCACCCGAACCGCTTCAGGACCGATAAACCGCTCCAGCCCCTCGTCCCGCCACCGTTAGGGTCGATGCCGTGGCCACCAGTCCTCCGTTTCCGACGTATCCCCCGGGCGCCCACGGGCCCCTTCCGCTGCGCCATCCGCACTGGTGGCAGCGCAGGTGGGTGCGGTACGGAGCGCTGATCACCCTGCTCGCGCTGTCCGGGCTCGTCATCCTCGCGCTGGTGCGCAGGCAGACCGGCACCGAGGGGTTCCTCGTCGGGCTCGCTCTCGCCGTGCTGCCCGTGCCGTGGCTGATAGCGGCCTTCCGGTGGCTGGACCGGGTGGAGCCCGGCCCCTGGCGGAACCTGGTCTTCGCCTTCGCCTGGGGAGCGTGCGCGGCGGCGCTGATCGCCATCGTCGCCAACAGCTTCGCCACCAAGTGGATAGCCACCGCCACCGCCGATCCGGCCGGCGCCGACACCCTCGGCGCCACCGTGATAGCGCCCATCGTGGAGGAGTCCGCCAAGGCCGCCGCCGTCCTGCTCGTCTTCCTCTTCCGCAGACGTGACTTCACGGGGATCGTCGACGGAGTGGTGATAGCGGGCATCACCGCCACCGGGTTCGCGTTCACCGAGAACATCCTCTACCTGGGTACGGCCTTCGGCGCCGACCAGATGAGCGGCGGCCGCGGCATCGCCTCCGTCACCGCCGCCACCTTCTTCGTGCGCATCGTGATGTCGCCGTTCGCGCACCCTCTGTTCACCACTCTCACCGGCCTCGGCTTCGGCATCGCCGCGCTCTCCGCCGAGCGGCAGCGCGCCCGGCGCGCGCTGCTGCCGGTCTGCGGTCTGCTGCTCGCGATGAGCATGCACGCCTTCTGGAACGGCTCCTCCACCTTCGGCGAGTTCGGGTTCTTCGCCGTCTACGGCGGCTTCATGGTGCCCGTGTTCGGGCTGCTGACCTGGCTCGCGATCTTCACGCGGCAGCGGGAACTGCGGACCGTACGGGAGGAGCTGCCGGCGTACGTGCTGGCCGGGTGGCTGGGGCCGGCCGAGCCGTTCGCGCTCGGGTCGATGCGGGCGCGGCGGACGGCCCGTGACTACGCCCGGCACCACGGCGGCCGGCCGGCAGCGCGGGCGGTGGCGCAGTACGAGGCCTACGCCACCTCGCTCGCCTTTCTGCGGCACCGGGGGCGCAAGGGGAAGGCCGGGGCCGACTTCGTCGTACGGGAGCGGGAGCTGCTGGACGAGCTGTGGAAGCGACGGGAGCTGGCGCGGCCGGCCCTGGAGTACGCGGCGAGGGCGTCGCTTCCGGTCCCGGCCCGCTGGGCGGCGATGCCCGCGGCGCCGGGGCCGGGGCCGGGTCCCGGGTATCCGGCGGTGCAGATGCCTGCGGCGTCCGGGCCGGCGTACGGGTATCCGGCGGCGCCGTACTCCGCGTACAACCCGTACCGGTCCTAGCCGGCCGGATTGCGGAGGGCCCGGCACCGCCGGAATCCGCGAGAGGGTGACCCAGGCGGAGGGAGAGGGTGACCTAGGCGGAGGCGTCCGTCAGCTTCTGCACTTCCTCCCCCGTCAGTTTCAGGCCCACCGCGTCCAGGAGGGCCGGGAGCTGGTCCACCGTGCGGGCCGAGGCGATCGGGGCCGTGATCGTCGGCTGGGCCAGGAGCCAGGCGAGGGCGACCCGGGCGACGGGGGCGTCATGGGCGGCGGCGATCTCGTCCAGGGCCGCCAGCACCTTCTGGCCGCGCAAGGACTCCGCGTACTGCTGGGCCCGGCTCGCGCGGGCGCTGTCGACCTTGGTGCCGGGGCGGTACTTGCCGGTCAGGAAGCCCGAGGCCAGCGAGAAGTAGGACACCGCGGACAGCCCCTCCTTGGCGGCCAGGTCCTGCAGCGGGCCCTCGTAGGTGTCGCGGGAGACGAGGTTGTAGTGGGGCTGGAGGGCGACATAGCGGGCCAGGCCCTCGCGGTCGGAGAAGTCCAGGGAGGCCTGCAGGCGCTCGGGGCTGATGTTGGAGGCGCCGATCTGGCGGACCTTGCCCGCCTTCACCAGCTCGTCCAGCGCGCCGATGATCTCCTCGACCGGGATCTCGGGCTTGTCGAAGTGGGTGTAGTAGAGGTCGATGTGGTCGGTGTCCAGGCGGCGCAGGGAGGCGTCGGCGGCGGCCTTGATGTTGGCGGCGGACAGGCCCTGGAACTCGGGGTGCTGGCTGACCTTGGTGGCGATGACGACGTTGTCGCGGTTGCCGCGGGCCTTGACCCACTTGCCGATGATCGTCTCGGACTCGCCGCCCTTGTGGCCCTCGATCCACGCCGAGTAGGAGTCGGCGGTGTCGATGAAGTTGCCGCCGGCCGCCGTGTAGGCGTCGAGGACGGCGAAGGAGGTCTCCTCGTCGGCGGTCCAGCCGAAGACGTTGCCGCCGAGGCAGAGCGGGAAGACCTCGAGGTCGGAGGAACCGAGTGTGCGCAGAGAAGTCATGCTCCAAGTCAACGCCGACGGTGGATGATCGCATTCCACCGTCGGCGGCGGGATCCCGCGGATGGAGCAGTGGGGCTCAGGGGTTGAGGCCCTTGTCGCGCAGCCACGGCGCCGGGTCGATGGCGGTGGCCTGGCCGTTCGGGTGGACCTCCAGGTGCAGGTGCGGGCCGGTGACGTTGCCGGTGGCGCCGACCCGGCCGATGACCTGGCCGGTGGAGACCTTCTGGCCGACGGAGACGTTGATCGAGGACTGGTGGCAGAACCACAGCTCGGTGCCGTCGTCGAGGGTGATGACGGTGCGGTAGCCGTAGGCGCCGGCCCAGCCGGCCTGGGTGACCGTGCCGCTGTGGACGGCCTTGATGAGGGTGCCGGTGGGGGCGGCGAAGTCGAGGCCGGTGTGGTAGCCGGAGGACCACATGGCGCCGGGCTGCCCGAAGGTGCCGGTGATCGTGTACGAGACGACCGGCAGCGTGTACTCCTTGGCCAGCTCGGCCAGCCGCTTCGCCTCGGCGGCCTGCTGGGCGTCGGCCTCCGCCTGCTGCTTGGCGGCGGCGGCCTTGGCGGCGGCCTCCTTCTCCGCCTTGGCGGCCGCGTCGGCGGTCTGCTGGTCGGCCGCGGCGATCGCGGCGGCGGTGACCTTGCTGCTCGCCTGGCCCTTCTGCTGCTCGGCCTGGGCCATGATCCGGTTGCGCAGGGCCTCGCCGGCGTTGCTGCCCTCGGCGCTGTCGGTGCTCACGCCGACCTTGCTGAGGCCGGTGGCGGTGGCCTGGGACGCGTCGGAGGAGCCGCCGCCGAAGACGTGCTCGACGGAGTCCAGGTCCGGCAGGGATATGGAGACCGGCGGCTTGCCGGTGTTGGCGCTGGCCATGCCGCCCGCGCCGACCGCGGCCATCACGCCGACGCCGAGGACGGTGGAGCTGCGCGCGAAGCCGCCGCGCTGCTTGGCGACGCGGTGCCGGCCACGGACCGCGGCGACGGAGTCCTCGGTGGGGTTCCACTCCTCCCAGGGCCCCTCCTCGGCGCGGTAGGCGCCGTAGCCGAAGGTCTCCGGCTGGGCTTGCGAGGGCACGAACGGGGCTTCTGGGGCGGGCCGGTTGGACGCCACTCGGGCGTACTCCTTTCCTTCCTCCGCCTACCGGGTTAGCTGACGGGTTCGGAGCAGGAAGGTCTCCTACGCGCGTATACCAACTGTGGCATTCGTGCGATTCACCCCAAGGTGGTGGTTCCCCGGTTCCCTCGCGGGATTCGGCGCGTGCGCACGGAGCCGCCTCTTGTGACGGCTGGGACGACCGCGCTGCGTTATCGAACGTTAATAGACCTGAGAGTCACTTTCCAAGCCGTTCGGCTTGATCATTAACCTTTTCGACCGCGGACCAATCGGCCAGGAGCGCTGCAAATCGGGCGAGTTGGCCACGGTTCATGAGCGTCGGAGTTTTTGATGGTGTCTCAGATGTTATGCGGAGGGCGGTCGTCCGGTCACCGTCCGTGAAGTCGATCACCCGTGCCGGGAAAGCGGTGTGCATGCCGCCCTGAGCATGGGGTACTCTGGAGTCACAACGACGCGGGGTGGAGCAGCTCGGTAGCTCGCTGGGCTCATAACCCAGAGGTCGCAGGTTCAAATCCTGTCCCCGCTACTGAAGACTCAGGGCCGGAAGCCAGAGATGGTTTCCGGCCCTGAGTGTTTTCCCTGCCCCCGTTTTCCGCGTCATCCCAGCAAGTGGGCGTTCGGTGCCTTGGCGAGTCCCGCCAGCTCAGGCAGTACGACCACCTCGGCACCGCCCTTGACCAGGACGCCCGTCCCGTCGGCCGCCGCCACGAACGTGTCCGGCTCCTGCCACGCCGTGACCACCCTGCGCACCCCCGCCCGGAGAATCAGCTCGGCACAGGGCGCGGGCCGCGAGGCCCGCCGGGAACACGGCTCCAGGCTGCTGTAGACGGTGGCGCCGCCCAGCCGGGGCTCGGCCGGGTCGATCTTCGCCAGCGCGGCCTCCTCCGCGTGGACCACGGGATCCCCGCCCTCCCGGGAGTGGCCACGGGCCAGCTCCGTGCCGTCGGCCGCGACCACCACCGCGCCGACGCTGAACGCCGTCCGGGACGGCGGGCACTGGGCGGCGAGCTCGCAGGCGGTGCGCAGCCAGTGCCGGTCGGCGGCGGTGGCGACCGCGCCCGCGCCCGGGGCCGTGGGCTCGTAGCGCATGAGGACCACGTCCTCGATACGTCGGGTCTCGGTCAGGCGCAGCCGGCCGGCCTGATAGCCGCCGGGACCGAACAGTCGGGGCGCGGCCGGGTCGCCGACGAACAGCGGCGCGAGGACCAGCTGGAGCTCGTCGGCGAGGCCCAGCTGCAGCAGCTGGGTGTGGACCGTGCCGCCGCCCTCGACCATCAGCCGCCCGATGCCGCGCACGTCGTGCAGGTGGGCCAGCAGGGCCCGCCAGTCGAGGCCGGGGCCGAGCGGGACGACGTCGGCGGCGTCACCGACGCGCCGGAGCGCGCGCTCGGCGCCCGCGTCGGTCGTGTAGACGAGCTTCGCGCCGCCGGTGCGCCAGAAGTTGGCGTCGGGGTCGAGGTCGCCGGTGGCGGTGACGGTGACCTTCAGCGGGTACTCCGGCCGGCCCTCCCGCACCCGCGCCGCGCGGCGCTCGACGGAGTTGACCAGCAGCCGCGGGTTGTCGGCGCGGATCGTGCCGGCGCCGATCAGGATGGCGTCGACCGAGGCCCGTACCGCGTCGACCCGGTCGAAGTCGGCCGGGCTGGACAGCAGGAGCCGGTCGGGGCCGGTGTCGTCCAGGTAGCCGTCGAGAGAGACGGCGGCGGACAGCAGCACGTACGGGTACGACATCGGCGCGGTCTCCCTGGAGGCGAGTCTTGGTTCAAGTTTGAAACAAACTTACACTGGCGGCATGACGACCCGCTGGCTCAGCCCCGAGGAGCAGCGCGCCTGGCGCGCGTACATGGCCGCGACGCACCTCCTGGAGGACGCGATCGACCGACAGCTCCAGCAGGACGCCGGCATGCCGCACCTGTTCTACTCCGTGCTGGCCAACCTGTCCGAGGCGGCCGACCGGCGGCTGCGGATGACCGATCTCGCCGAGAAGCTGAAGATCACGCGCAGCAGGCTGACGTACGCGGTGACCCGGCTGGAGCGGGACGGGCTGGTGCGCCGGGAGGACTGCCGCTGGGACAAGCGCAGCAGCATCGCCGTGCTGACGGACGAGGGGATGGCCGTACTGGAGCGTACGGCGCCCGGGCATGTCGAGACCGTGCGCGCCACCCTGTTCGACCGGCTCACGCCGGAGCAGGTGGGGCAGCTGGAGGAGATCTGCACGGGGATCGCGCGCGGGCTGCAGGGCGAGGGCGCCGAGCCCGGAACGGAGGACCTGCCCTGGCGGCGCCGTTCCTCCTGTTCGTGATCGCGGCGGATGCGGACGATGCCCCGAATTCCGTTGCTTTAACTTTGAAGCATGAGGTAGGGTCCCCTGCGTACCGCTGCTTCAAATCTGAAGCACATGCCCGCACCCGGAGGGACCCGCATGCCCGACACCCCCGCCGCCACGCCGCGCGCCCGCGTCCGGGTACCGCTGCGCTTCGACGACGGCTACAGCGTCGACGCCGAACTCGTCACGTTCCACAGTCTGGCCGACGGCCAGGAACACGTCGCCGTCGTCCTCGGCGACCCCGCCCCCGGCACCGTCCCGCTGGTGCGCCTGCACTCCGAGTGCCTGACCGGCGATGTCTTCGGTTCGGCCCGCTGCGACTGCGGACCCCAGCTGCGCGAGGCCGTCGAACGCATCGCCGACCGCGGTGGCGTCCTGCTCTACCTCCGCCAGGAGGGCCGGGGCATCGGCCTCTACAACAAGCTCGACGCCTACGCCCTCCAGGACCAGGGCCTCGACACCTACGAGGCGAACGCCGCGCTCGGCCTGCCGGAGGACGCCCGCGACTACACGGCCGCCGCGCAGATGCTCGCCGCGCTCGGCATCGGGGAACTGGACCTGCTGTCCAACAACCCCGACAAGGCGGAGCAGTTGCGCGCACTGGGCGTGGTCGTACGGGACCGGGTGCCGACCGGTGTCTTCACCACGGCCCACAACGTCCGTTACCTGCGCGCGAAGGTCCTCCAGACCCGGCACACACTGCCGCTGGCCGAACTCAACGTGGGCTGAAAGGCCCGCGCCGGTCTCGGTACGGAACGGATCTGCCGGTCACGTCACCGCACCTGCCGACGGCCCGGGAACAGGAGGGCCGGTACGGCGTACGCGGTGCGAAAGCCGGCCGGGTGCAGGCCCGCCGTACCGAGCATCACCGACAGCACGGCCGTGCCAACGGACGCGCTCAGCTGGGAGTTGATGCTCAGCGTGGTGCTCGCCGCGGCGAGCCGCTCGGCGGGCAGGCCTCGGCTCGCGGCGGTCATCGTCGGCATCAGGACCATGCCGGTGCCGACGCCCACCACCATCGCCGACGCGACCATCCGTCAGGACGCGACGCCGGGCACCCCCACCTGCCAGGCCGTCAGCGCCATCCCGAGGGCGGCCACCGCGATCCCGGTCCCGACCAGCCGGCCTGGTGCCACCGTGTCGATCCGGCGCGCGGCGATCCGCACGGTCGTACCGACGACGAGACCGACCGGCGCGCCCAGCGGACGAAGGCCGCGGTGAGGGCCGCGCCGGCGAGCACCGGCACGAGGGCACCGGGCCCGCTGAGGTCACCGCGCTCGCCGCCCCGGGCGAGGCCGTACAGCAGCAGGGCGAGTCCGGGAGACAGCATCAGCAGCCCGGGGAGATCCAGCCGGGCACCGGGCCTTCCGGGCTCGGGAGTCCTTCCGGGCTCGGGAGTCCTTCCGGGCTCGGGAGTCCTTCCGGGCTCGGGGGTCCGCAAGAAGCGGGCTCGTCCGCTCACGCACGGACCCGGAAACGACGCAGCGCCCGGGCCGACCGAAGCCGACCCGGGCGCTGCACAGCAGGTCAGAGGGGATAACCCCTCCCCCGCACCTGTAGGCCCTGTGGGACTCGAACCCACAACCAATGGATTAAAAGTCCTGGCCAAGGCTTGCCGGGTGGTTCCGGGCCGTGCTTCGGGGTCCGGAACCACCTGGTCAGGGCATGTGCGCCGTGACGGGCGGTGTGGCTCGTGACAGCTCGTGCCGCATCGTCCGCTCACGCATCGCTCACGCAAAAAGAACCTGCTGAGCAGCGCGTTCAGTACCAATGAGCGCAGTACTACTGCTTCAAAATGCTCATGATCTCGGCCGCTTTGGCGATTGCGACCCGCGGCCCGTATGCGGCCGCAGCAGCCACCACAGCTACAGCGGCCGCCAAGACGGTCTCGACTCCTGAGGGAAGCCCCGTCAGAACGGCCAGGCAAACCGCTGCTACTGGAGCGGAGACCACGGCAACCAGCCGAAGCCCTTCTCGGTTGGCCACCGGAACCGTGCCTCGAAGCCTCTGCTCTGGCAGAAGCCTGCCAGCGTTTCCGGCAGCGTAGCTGTTGCCGATCTTGGCGAGCAGCGCGGCCAGACTGCGGAGCCCACCAATGCCCTTGGTGTCAACCTGCGCCTCGGCAAGCTGCAGTTTTGCCACTACGAGGGCGGCGTGACGCTTTGTGCTGCGCTGCCGGGGAGATCCACGCCTGACGCTGTTCGAGATCCGGTGGACCCGCAGAAGCGACCGCCGAACGATGGAGCACGTGTCATCCAGATGCCGAAGCGCCTGATGCCTGGCGCTCGTATCCGCGCTGGCCACAGCCTCGCACGCCTCGATGGCAGCCATGATCGAGAGCAGGAATCTGTAACCCACGATGGCCTTGCCACGCCGGGCGGCCCACATCAGGAGGGGCAACGTCACACCAGCGAGCATCAGCGCCGGTGGCCTCAGGTCCGGTTGCACCCGCTGAGTGTCGATGGTTTTGATCACGGCGATCAACAGGTCGAAGGCCCCCATGCTGACCGCGAAGGTGAGCAGTTGATAGCGGAGTTTTACGGATCCGGCGGTCTTCCGGCCAGCCTCACGGAGATCATGGATCGGCAGGTCTGCCAAACCAAGCCGTTGGAGCGCCTGAGCTGTCGGCGCTATGTCCCGATCGGCAACCCTCGCGTTCCAGGCCGACCACCACTCTTGTATCCGGCGGATCCGACGCGCGACCCAGGCAAGCGATCGGTACGTCACCATCACTATGGCAACGAGTAACACAGCTCCGATGACCGACCGCTGGATCGCGGCTATGCGCTCCAAGTCGATGTGCATAGGAGGATCCTGGCGTGGAGCGCTGACACTCGCTGCCGACTCGACCTAGTTTGGTGCCGCTTGGTGGGGGCGCCGTGGTGTGTTCGAGAGACCTTGGGGGCATGAAGCCAGACATGGCCGATCTGATCACGAAGTGGGCGATGGAGGTAGCCGAATCCGAGCTCGCCGCTGAGCTTCCCCGGAGGTGGGCCCATACGCAAGGAGTGGCCGAGCGCGCCACCGAAGTCCGGGGGCTTCTCGGGGAGCACAGCGCTCTTCTCGTCGCTGCCGCCACCCTGCACGACATCGGGTACGCACCTCGGCTGGCCGTGACCGGGTTCCACCCGCTGGACGGGGCAAGGTTCCTCCGTGACGAGCATGGGGCCGACGAGCGGCTGGTGCGGCTGGTCGCGAACCACTCTTTTGCCCTGCTGGAGGCTGAGGAGCGCGGGCTGCGGGACGAGTTGGCGTCGGAGTTTCCGTTGCTGGAGGAGCCGTTACTGGTGGACGCTCTCGTCTACTGCGACATGACGACGACGCCCGACGGCGCCCGGACCAGTGCGCCGGAGCGGATCGCGGAGATCAACAGTCGGTATGGCGCGGACAGTGTGGTCGGCCGGTTCATCCGCCGTGCGGCCCCTGAGATCCTCTCTTCTGTGGAAAGGGTGGAGGCGGCGCTGGCGGCTCAGCCGAGGTAGGGATAGGTGCCGGCCAGGTAGTCCCCGATCTGCTGGCGCATGCTCGGGTGGATGTCGTACTGGTCGAGGTCGGCCGGCTGGACGAAGCGCACCCCGTCGGCCTCGTCGTTGATCGTGGGAGCTCCGCCGATGGGACGGCCGATGTACGTGTTCTCGTACTGCTGGCGGATCTCTCCATCGCTGTAGGCGACGATGTGGTTCGGGTTGGTGTAGACGCCGAGGAAGCCCGTGATCTCGGCGATGATGCCGGTCTCTTCCAGACACTCGCGTACCGCGCACTCTGCCGCGGTCTCGCCGATGTCCTGTGCGCCCCCGGGAAGCGCCCACTGGCCGGTGTCACGGCGGCGCTGGAGAAGAATGGCTCCGGCCTCGTCGACGACGAGCAGGTTGCTGGCAGGGATGAGGGTGTTTGCCTTCGGGGCGGCCGGGTCGTTGTAGTACTCAGTCCTGCCCATGGGCGGTGGTCCTCTCGTGGTCGGGCGTCCACGGCCGCGCGGCGGCCCAGACGGCATCGAAGCTCTGAGCGTAACTGTCGAACCACCCAGTGCCTTCAGTCCTCTTGAGGTGGAGCAGGGGGTTGGCGCTGGCCGGTTGCCCCCAGATGTGGGGGTTGACCAGGAGGTTGTCGTCGTAGCGGAACATGGACGTGTAGAGCGTGGTGTCGTGGAGGCGTACGGCACACCCTGCCTCGCCCAGCAGGGGTCGGTAGTACGTCAGTGATGCTCGGATCTTGGCAGCAAGAGTGTCGCCGATTCCCTCTTCGCGGCCTCGGATCGCGACGGCCTGACCGTCCGGGTCACCGAAGCACAGGCGCACCCGGACCCCCTCCGCCGCGCGCTCGGAGAGCATCTTGGCTACGTGCGGATTGGACTGCGCGAAGAACGTGCCGGAGAAGACGAGGACACCGATCTCGTGCTGGGCTTCGCGCAGCAGCGAGAGCCAGACGTCCCGCGGCACACTGGCCCGGTTCTGATAAGTGCCGACCAGTTCGGTGCCTAACCCGTCACGCGCTCGGCCGGGCCGTCGAGGCGACGCCGGCCAAAGGAAGGTCTCTTCCACGCGCAGGTGGCGGGCGACGCGGAAGCGATGCCGTGCGTGTGGAACACGCCCTCCCAGCCACCGGCTCACCGTCTTGGGGTCCACCTCGCAGACTTCCGCGAGCGATTCGGGCGAGACGCCGCGCTGCGCGAGCACAGAGTGCAGTCGGTCGTTCACAGGAGCCATGGAAGCGGCCCCATGCATGATCGCGCAAGGACGTTATGGGACGTTGTCACGGAAGCAGAGCTCCGAAGGGACTGCCTACCCTGGCGCCATGGAGCTCATCGTCCTGTGGGACATCGACCACACCCTCATCGAGAACGCGGGGGTCAGCAAGGAGATCTACGCTGCCGCTTTCTCATCACTCGCGGGACGCGAACCGTCGGAGCCGGCGCGTACCGAGGGGCGCACGGATCGACTCATCATGCGCGACATGTTCCTTCGTGACGGGCTACCTGTACCCGAGTGGTCCGTCATCGAGGCCACCCTCGCGCAAGCTGGGCATGACCGCCTTGATGATCTGCGCCTGCGCGGGACGGCTTTGCCAGGGGTTCACGAGGTACTCAAGGCCGCTGCCGCACGAAGTGGTTGGGTCTCCTCTGTCCTGACCGGCAACATCGCCGCCAACGCTCAGGTGAAGCTTTCCGCATTCGGCCTCGACTCGCTGTTGGATCTGCCTGCTGGCGCCTACGGAGCAGACGCCGAGCTCCGTCCCCAACTTGTCGCGGTCGCGCGTGAACGCATACAGCAGCTCCGTGGCGTTGCGGCCGATGTGCCCGTCGTCCTGGTGGGAGACACCCCCCGCGACGTGGAAGCCGCCCTCGCCACTGGTTCCGCAATCCTTGCGGTCGCCTCTGGTGTCCACAGTGCCGAGGAGCTGGCCGCTGCCGGCGCCTACGACATCCTCCCCGACCTGTCGGACACCAGGCGGGTTCTCGGAATCCTGGAGTCCTTCGCGGACGCGTAAAACGTCCCAGGACGTCCTCGGACCGTCCCCGAACGCGGTGACGAGGTCCCCTGGCAGACCGCCACCATCGGGGTTCCCACCAGGCAGTCAGCCGAAGGAGCCCATGTGATCGGGGAAGTCACCGGGATCAGGAAGATCCGGATGCTGTACCTGCAGCTTCTGTACCGCTGCAACTTCACGTGCCTGCACTGCTTCCACGGCAAGCGACTTCAGTACGCCGACGCCTTCACCGCCGAGGAAGCCGTCAGACTCCTCACCCTGATGCGAGACGAATACGGCACGGAGGCCGTCACCCTCCTTGGCGGGGAACCGTTCGTCCACCGGGAGCTCCCGCAGGTCGTCCGCCACGCCAAGCAGGAACTGGGCCAGCGCGTCGAGATCTGCACCAACGGATACCGGATCGAGCGCCGCCTGACCGAGATCGCTCCGCACCTGGACCTGCTCCGGGTCTCCCTTGAGGGTGTCGGCTCGACCAACGACGGCATCCGCAAGCGCGGCAGCTACCAGAGCGCCCTCAGCTCACTCAGCCTGGCACGGGACCTCGGTGTCCCGACGGGCGCGACCATGACCGTGACCTCTCAGAACATCGGCGAGGTCCTTCCCCTCGCCAGCATCCTCGGGCAGCTCGGAGTCCGGCAACTGAAGCTCCACCACCTGCGGCCGGTAGGCAATGCCGCCGACCACCCCGAGCTGCTGGTCACTGACACGACCGCCTACGGCCGGCTCCGCGAAGAGCTCGCGCAGACCAGGCTGCCGCTTGAGGTGATCGTCGACGAGGACCTCTCCGAGCACGGTGCTCCGGAGGTCTGCGCTCCGCCCGGCGGTCCTCGCGAGATCGACCGGATCGAGGCCGACCCGCGCGGTGCGCTCACCATGTCCTGCAAGGCGGTGGGCAAGGACTCCCACGCGTTCTGGTACGAGAAGGCCGCGAACCGCATCGTTCACAGGCCCTCCGCCACCGACGAGCTCACGCTCTCCGTACCGGACGTGGTGTACGCCCGTGCCTGACCAGCCGAGATTCGAGAGCCTGGAAGGCTTACGGGGCACTGGGAAGTCGACGATCGCTCCGATGCTCGCCGTTGCCCGTCAAGCCGTCCTTGTGCCCACCGTGCCAGCCTTCTACCAGCCCCTCAGGCGCGAGGTGGACAGGCGGACGAACGTCGAGGCTCGGATGTGCCTCTACCTCTCCGCACTGTTCACAGCAGCCGAAGAGATCCAGCGGCTCCTCAGAAGCGGCGTTCCGGTTGTCGTGGAGAGCTATTTCGCCCGGTGCCTAACCAGCCACCGAGCCTTGGGCGCCCGGCTCGGCGTCACTCTGCCGGCCTGGCTGCCGACTCCCGTCACGTACTACCTCGTCTGCGCTGACGACGAACGCCGGCGCCGCCTCGCAGCCCGGGACAAGCCGATATCGCGATGGGACGCGCTGGCGGAGACCGTCACGGACCAAGTGGCGGATGCCTACGCCTCGTTCCCGATGCGACGCATCGACACCACGGGGCTCACCCCCGAACAAGTCCTCCGCGTGATCACCGCCACCGATACGCAAGGAGCGCCCTCCCATGCAGACACAGAGCTTGTGGGAGCACACCCTCACCTTCTTCCCTCAGTTCCTCGCGACCCTGCGGGAACGTGTTGCTCCTGACTCCACCGTCGCCGTCGTCGGTGCGAGCGACGGCAAGTTCGTCCTGCCCCTGGCCGCCGCCGGGTACCGCGTAGTGGCCATCGAACGCGACGCGCTCGCCGTGCATGGAGGTGAGGTACGCCTCCCGGGTGACAGCCAGGTGCACGCCATGGGGTTGATCGACCGGCTCAAGCTGGAGGAACTCCACGACCGTGTGCAGGTGATCGAAGAGGACTTCCTCTCGGGGAAACCTTTGGACGTGCCGTGCGAGGCGGTCTGGACGAGCTGCTCGTGGCACTACAGTGCCAACCACCACCGCCCTCTCGCCGAGTTCGTCGATCGCATGCAGCGCCTGGTCCGCCCGGGCGGTGTGTTCGGTGCGGAGTTCATGATGCCCGTGGAAAAGCGCCATCACTTGGTGGAGCACTACACCTCTCCGGAGCGCCTGCACCGTCACTTCCTCGGGGGCTGGGACGTGCTGCTCACCTTGCGCACGAACGAGTTCACCGAGCGGCCTCACATCGGCCAGCCACACGACCACATCCATCGCATGGGCCTGCTCCTGGCGGCCCGTTCGTCCACCCTCACCGACCGTCTCTGAGAGAAGGATCCATGAAGCACGAGTATGAGGCGAAGTTCCTGGCCGTCGACGTCGCCGGCCTGCAGGCCAAGCTGGCTGCCCTCGGCGCCGTCCAGGCGCTTCCCCGCACTCTCCTCACCCGCAAGATCTTCGAGAACGACTCCCTCGACGGCGGGGCGTGGCTCCGTCTGCGGGACGAGGGCACCCGCTCAACGCTCACGCTCAAGCAGGTCACCGACGCCACGACGATCGACGGCACCAAGGAGATCGAGACCGAGGTCGCCGACCTGCACGCCATGGCCGACATCCTCCGTCGGGTCGGCCTCACCGAGGTCCGCTACCAGGAGAACTACCGCGAGGAGTGGCGCCTGGGAGAGGTCGCCTTCGACTTCGACACCTGGCCCGACCTCCCCACGTTCCTGGAGATCGAGGGGCCCGACGAGGCGTCCGTTCGCCAGGCCGCCGATCTTCTGGGGCTCGACTACTCCCAGGCCCGGTTCGGCAGCGTCGACGAGATCTACAAGAGCGAGGCCGGCCGCGACATCCTCGCCGAGCCCACCCTGCTGTTCTCCGACGGCGAGAAGCAGGAGAGTGCTTCCGCGGTGACCCAGGGATCCTGATCGAGGAAGCCGACGAACCATGCTGACGGAAATCGCCTTACAGCACAGGGTGATACCCGGGATCGCGGAATTCGCCCGGGGCGGGCTACCCGCCCCAGCAGCCACGGACGACGGCAACGAATGGGTCGACGGTTTCTGCTGGCTCTACTGCGGCCGACGCTGGACACGCGTGCTGTGGATCGGCCCCGCGAGCGTCGCCGGCGCTCAGGCTCCCATGTACGCGTGCGGGCCCTGCATCCGCGAACTCCAAGCGCGCGTCTGGGAGTCGCTGCTCAGCAGGGACGAACCGGCTTCCTCTGATCCCTCTCCCGCAGCCACGGTCGCGGGACCGCCCTCGGCCCGACGTACCGGCAGGCACCGCGGCCAGAGCAGGTTCCTGCGACGCAGTTGAGCCCCCGCCCTGGTCTCGGAAGAGCCTGCCGTTCCCCCGCGGCACGAGCCCCGTGGCCAGGGCGGGATTCCAGTGGTACCCCAGCGTGTAAGCGGCGGCCAGCTCCACCGGGGAGGCTCCTGGGAGCCGACTCGAACTTACGATCCGCGACGCATGGTGCCAAGGAGGCGACGTTCGCCACCAGCGCCGCCATGCCCTACCCCGGAACATTCGTGTTTGTTCCCGCCCCGATTCTCGGACCGACGAGCCAACATAGGCCCATGGCCCTGCTCAGCCCCGCTCAGCGGCTCGCTGCACACGTTCGGTCTGTCCTCGGCGACGGCCCGTTCCACCCGCCAGGTGGGTGGACCCACATGGGCGCTGTCATCTGCGACGCCAGCTTCCACGCGCGCTGTAAATATGAACTGACACTTCGGCCGAGGCTTCTTCGTCTCCAATCGGCGTGGCCTGACGCTTCCACGGTCCGCGGCTTCCGAGAACGACTCGCGACGGAGGATCTTGCCGTGGCGATGAACTTCAAGAGTCCCAGGAAGGTCGCGACGGCCCACGACCTCACTGACCTGCTGGCTTCCAGTGGTGTCGATACTCGTGCCGACCTTTGTGCATGGCTTGACCACCAGGACAATCGGGCCGCTCTGCGCAAGGTGAAGGGAGTGGGGCCGAAGAGCGTCGACTACATCGGCAACCTTGTCGGCCGATCGCAGGTCGCCGTAGACGTACATCTGCGGGCTTTCGCTGCGGACGCCGGTGTCATGGAACTTCGTTACAACGAGCTCCGAGCCGCATACGAGGAAGCAGCAGCCGTTCTCGGGCACGAACCAGGGGGACTGGAGCACGCGGTATGGCGATTCAAGTCTCAGGGCGTGTGACCCGGGTTGCCAGGCAGGCCCGTTCCTCGGGCTGCCTGGCAAGCTCGACGCCTCGGCCTCGCTAGCGGCGCGATCGCACCACCTGTTGGCCGCCCATGGACTGGCTGGGCCCTGTGCCTGCGGGCAGATGTCCGATCTGCTGGCCGGCGACCGAGGCGTCGGCGATGGTGGTGCGGCGGCGGGCTGCCTCGGCGCGGCGGTTGGGTGCCGGGTTTCGTCCGGTGTGCTGGATGCGGGTGATCAACACGCGGGCGGGCTGGCGAGCGGTGGTCAGCTCACGCTGGCTGGCGGCCTCCTTTAGGAGCTGCTCGGGCCGGTGGCCACGGGCTTCGGCGTCGGCGAGGACGGTGGCGAGCGCAGGCCAGGCCGGGTCGGCGAGGATCCGTTCCGCGTGGTCGGGGACAGCAGCTCGCACGTCGTTCGCGACAACGCGACGGGCTTCCTTCCTGGGCGGTCGGACTGTGAGTTCGGCGAGCGTCGGGGCGAGGGCACGGTCTGCGGCTGCCTGAAGGTGTTGGACGGCCTGGCGGGCGGCATCGGCCTGGTGAGCATGGTCCTTCGCCTCGTGCCAGCGCCCAGCGACGACGGCGGCCCAGACGAGGGCAGCGAGCAGGGCAGCCAGCGCGCTGCCGTCAGGGCCGGTGGCCGTGTGGACGATGTCGCGCGCCGCGCTTCGCACGGCGTGGGCGGCGCGGTCTTCGGCACGAATCTGGGAGCGCTGGGCTCGGGCGAACGCCGCGGAGGCGGCTTGGAGTTCGGCGCGCAGGTTGCCAGGTGCTTTCTGGGCGGTGGCTTCGATCAGTTCGCCGAGGGCTGCGATGTGGGCCTGGGCGTGGGTGTCGTCGACCAGGTCGGTGTGGAGGGTGTCGAGTGCGTCGGTGGCCTGGTGCCAGGGGGTGCTGGGGCGGTTGCGGCGGGCGGTGGGGTGCTCTTCGGGCCAGCTGGATTCGAGGCGGGCCTTGATCTTGGGCAGGGAGAGGTCGGGAGCGATCTTGCCTCCGGAGTGGAAGATCTGCTGGCCGTTCTCGTTGAGGTCGCCGGGACGGCCGACGGCGTAACCGAGGAGGTCTCCTGACGGGCCCCGCCGGGCCTTGACCTCGATGCCGTCGGCTGTGAGGTAGGCGATGAATTCCTCGGCGTTGGTCACGTGGGGAATGGCGGCGCGGATGCGGTTCTGGAGCCATTCGGGGCTGGTCTTGTCCCAGCCGAGGCGTTCGGCCTTGTGCATCTCGGCCTGGGTGGGGCGACGGGCGCCGGTGCGGTCGCCCTTCTTCAACTGCCTAAGCCCGTAGTCCTTCTCGATCTCGCGGCAGGCGTCGCCGATGCGCAGGCCGCTGTCGTGGAGTTTGGGGCGGCGGCCGTCTTCGCGGACGGTGGTGGCGAGGATGTGGATGTGGTCGTCGGCGTGACGTACGGCGATCCAGCGGCAGGCCAGGTCGTCGTCGGCGGGGGCGATGCCGGCGGCCTGGACGATGCGCTGGGCTATCTCGGCCCACTCGGCGTCGGAGAGGTAGCGGTCCTCGGGCGCGGCGCGGACGGGGCAGTGCCAGACGTGGTCGGTGACCTTCCTTCCGAACTCGCTGTTGCGCAGGCGTACGGGCGCGTCGAGGTGGCGGGCGAGGTCGGTGAGGGTGGCGTTCTCGTCGCGGCCGGGGTCGGGCATGCCGAGCATGGCGAATCCGGCCACGATGTGCGGGTCGAGGTGTTCGTCGTGGCGGCCGGGGCCGTAGAGGTAGGCGAGCAGGCCGCGGGTGTTGGACCCGGCCGGTTTGATGGCGGCGATCACGCGGGCGCCTCCGTTTCCAGGTCGGCGGGCTCGCGCAGGGCTTCGGCGATCAGCTCCAGCAGGTCCTGGAGTTCTGCAAGGTGCCGACGGATCTCGGGTGGGGTGAGGTCGCTGTTGAGGGCTCGGGCAATCTGGTTGACGTTGACGCCGATCCGGTTGAGCTGGCGCAGGACCTGGGCGCGGAAGATGTGCGTGCGGCGGTGGTCCTCGGACAGGGGCAGGTTGGCGGTGAACCGGCCGCTGATGAATGCGAGGACGATGTCGGCGGCGAAACCGGACTCGCCCTTGTAGCCGTGCTCGGTGGCAGCCTCCTGGAGCAGGACGTGCTCGTCGCCGGTGAAGCGCAGGGGGCCGACGCGTACGGTCCGCTTGGTGCCGGTGAAACGGCGGATCGCCGGCTGGACGCTCTGCACGGCTCGATCCTCGGCGGCTGGCACGGTGGCGGGTGCGGGGTGGAGGATCTGGCGCTGGACGGTGTGGAGCGTCTCCGGGTCGGCGCTGCCCTCGGCCCCGAGCCCCTGGTCCTGCGCCCCCTGACGCTGGGCCGTCTCCGCCACCCCCGGGGCGGAGACCCCCGAAGACCGGCCTTGAGTCGGACTCGGGGTACTACTGGCTCCGCCAGGGGCACCCCGTCCGAACGCACGCCGCAGACGGTTCATCAGCGTAGAGGACTTCGTCAGCGGTATCGGCTCGTCTGGGGTGTCTTGAGGGTGGTGCGGGTTGTGCGTCACGGGCGGTGCTCCAGGAGGGGTGGGCAAGGCGGGCAGTTCCGCAGGAGGGGGCGGCGGAGTGGGGACAGTCACCACCTCGTCCACAGATGTGGATAAGCGGGCGGCGAGTGAGACCGGTGGCCGACTGGCCGGGGTGACCGGAAGGGTTCCGGTCACCCCGTGGAGATTCCGGTCAGCCGCTGTCCGGACCGGTCTCGGCGGCGGCTTCGATTTCGGACCGGAGGGTGGTCATCACGTCGGTCTGCCGCTCGCTGCTGATCGTCAGGCCCTTGGCCTTGACGGCATTCCGGAGCAGTGACCGGGTGAGCGTGCCGTGCTCGGCGAGGGCGATCCGGCCGATCTCCACGAGTTCCTCAAGCGTGGCGCCGGGCGGGCGGCCACCGCGCGGCCTGCTCTCCGCAATCTCGGACGGTGGGTTCGACGGCTGGCACGACACGGCGGTCGGCGGCACGGGCTGGGCGGGCTCGGCCGGTGCCTCGGCAAGCGTGGCGGGGGCGGTGACCGGTGGTTCCGGCGCCTGGACCGGCGCGGGTTCCGGATGGCCCGCAGGCTGGTCAACGAGCTGATGGATCTGCCGCATCAGGACGCCGAAGGCCAGCAGCGCTGCGGTCGGGGGGACCGCGGCGACCACGTAGTCGAGCAGCGGCACAGTGCCCGCGCTGCCCGTGCCGTTGACCCCGGCCACGTTGAGCGCGATGGAGCCGACCGACCCGGTGGCCGTAAGGGCGATCGCCCACCTGTCGGTCACCCGGCGCAGGCCCGCACGGAGCATGAGCAGTTCGCCCGCGACGATGAACGCATCCAAGGTCGCCGGCCAGGCCCAGCGGCGAGTGGGAGAGCTGCGCAGCCCGTGCTGTCCGGCGACCTCGGCGAGGTGTGCGTACGACAGCCAGAATCCGCTGATGGTGAGGGCGACGATGACGACTCCGGCTGCACCGAGCGTGTACCGCTCGATGTCCTTCTTGGTCATCGACAGCCGTCCTTCGTCGGGACGGTGCCCCCGGTAGGTGGGGCTGGGTGTGGGGGTAGGGAGGGTCAAGCGGGGTGCTCCTGGGATTTGGCGGTGTGATCCGTCTTGCCGTCTTGGCCGTTGCAAGCGCAGGTCAGGGCCGGTACGGCAGGGCGTGGATGTGCCGTACCGGCGGCGTTCGGGCGTCGTCCGGCGTGTGCGGCGCGGCCTGACGGCGGGCGGCCTGCCGGCGGCGTCTCGTCGTGTCCCCGGCCGGGCGGGACGGCACTTCCACGTTGTGCCGTCCCACTCGGCGGGGCTGTGACCTGCGGTGATACGGCGAGGACGCGTGGGACGGCGCAAGACGGATCCGGGCGGCGTCCTCCCGGCGGCAGCGATTCACCATGATCGCTTTGCCGTCTTGTCGCCGGCTGCCGTCTTGCCTGCATGCCGTTTGACCTGCGGAATCACGGCAGGGACGGCAGGGACGCCCACCGGGGGATGCGGGGGTCAGTCTGCGCTGGGGGCGGCAGGCTCGGTGTCCGCTGAGTGGACAGTGGGGCAGTAGCGCCGCCAGGCGTCGAGGAACTTGTTGCGCATGTAGCCCTTGCGCTGGGTTCCGTCGGGGAGGCGAACGTTGCCGGGCCTGATGTCGAACTCCCGGAGCATCGCTGCCAGGTCCTTGGCGTTCAGCCCGTTGCGTCCCCACTCCGCCCAGGGGCTCTCGGCATCCTGCCGGAGCTGGTGGAGTAGTTCGTCCGTGGTAAGGCTGTCGGGCTCGCGCTGGGCTACGAACACCCTGCGGATGTGAGCGAGGATTCGGGCTCCGCCGGGCCGGTCCTCCTCTGCCTCGACCTCTGCGGCGACCATCCGTGCGCACGCCTCTCGGGCGCGACGGGGCCAGGATCCGGCGGCCAGGTCCGCGATGATGACCAACGGCTCCCAGGTGTCGGCGGCCCGGTCCTCCACCGGCATGTCCGGCTCCAGGTCCGCTGCCTCATCCAGCAGCGGCCTTGCCCATGCAGCGATCCGGTCGCGCAGGTCGTGCAGAGCGGGGATGTCGCGTCGGGAGCGGAAGGGCTTGACGCGCTCGCCCTCCGCCCGGCGGCGCATACGGATCACCACAGCCCGGTCCATGATCGTGTCGGGCAGGTCACCGATCCCCGCGAGGGCCGCCATGGCAAAGGTGGCGAACCGGTGCGGGGTGTGGTCGTTGCCGACCACCCGCGTGACGTAGCGGTTGCGTTGGTGGCCGGCGTTGAGCAGGCCGCGCATCTCCTCGTTCTTCTCCGCCATCTTCGGCGTGCCGAAGATGGTGTCCGCCTCGTCCACCAGGAGCGTGGGCGGCTCCTCGGTGATCGACCGGAACACCGCAGCCGGTGTGGTGTTGATGGTGAGCATCGGCTCGTGGACCGTCTCGGTCAGTACGTCCAGCAGCCGCGACTTGCCGCACCGCTTCGCCGGCCCCACCACCGCCAGACGCGGCGCGTGCTGCCAGGCCGGCTGCAGATGCGTCGCCGCCACCCACAGCGTCACCGCATCCAGCGCCTCCGGCGAGGGCAGGATCACGAACTTCGCTATCTGCTCACGCAGTTCGTCCAGCAGCGCCGAGCCGACGGTCGGCTCCGGATCCGGCGCCCGGGTCTCGGCCGCCGCGACCGACGCAGCGTGCTCGGGTTCGCCCTGGTCGGGCTTGCCCGGCACCGCGACCGACGGCCATGCGGTGGCAGGGGACACGGGGGTGGAATAGGGCGCAGGGTTCTCAGGTTGCACCAGGTGGCTCCTCTTCTGCGCCGCCGGGCATGCAGGCCCAGCGGCGCGGATCGTTCGTTGGAGACGGGCGACGGGGATTCCCGAGCCTCCGGCGTTGCCGCGCCAGAGGCTCGCTGCGTTCAGAGACTGAACACGCTCTGTGTCCCGAGTCGGGACACTCGCTCGGTGCCCCGAGGGAACACGGACAGTACGTCCACCCCCGGCGACAGTCCAGCGATTCTGTGTCAGCTCAGCGCAGAACCGTCTGCTACGCTGCCGCCCCTTCACGCCGCCAGACCCAGCAGTTCCCACAAGTCCGCGGTCACCACCCGGTAGGCGTTGCCCAGGCGCAGCACCTTGCACGGGTAGGCGCCTCGCTTCGCCAGCTCATAGCCCTTGCTCCGGCCGAGCCCAAGCGCTCGATTGCTTGTGTCCAGGTCAACTGCCACCGGAAGCGCGAGTACCTCCTCCCGGCTCATTCCCTTCGAGCCCTTCGAGTCTCCGGCCGTCGCGTCGTCGCACATGCAGTGCGCCCCTTTCCATGCAGCCCTCGGCGAACGCGGTCATCACGTCCGGCTCCAGGCGTCTACGAACCAGGATGGCCAAGCTAATGTGTCTTCATGACACAACCCGGCTTCGATGATGGAAGTGCCGAGGACGACGTCCCCGAGTGGGCGGACCGGATCAAGGCCAACGTCGCCGGCGAAGTCCGGCGCAGAAGGAAGGAGATGGGGTGGAGTGCGCAGGAGTTGGCGGACCGGTGCGAACAGCTCGGACATGCCATCCCGCGCAACGTGATCGCCAACATGGAGTCCGGCCGCCGGGCCAACCTTCCCCTCGCGGACGTCATGGTCCTGGCCGCCGCCCTGGAGACGTACCCGGTCTGCCTGATCTTCCCGGTCGGCTACGTCGAAAAGACCCAGGAACTCCCCTTCCAGCACCTCGTGCCCACCTGGGACGCCCTACGGCGCTTCACCGGGGAAGAGGACGTACCCGGCTACGACGCGGGCCTGGTCCCCGACTTCGAGCTTCACGCCAGTCTCGTCCGCACCGCTCTCGCCGCGCTCGAAGAGGAAGAACAGGCCCGGTTCGCGGCCAAGACGGCCACCAGCCGCGCCGAGAAGGAAGAAGCCGAGCGCCAGCAGGCCAAGTACGCCGATCAGGCCGTCTCGGCCAAGTACAGGCTCCGCTATCTCCGCCGCGACCTCCGCGAGGAGGGGGCCACCCCACCTGATCTGCCACCCGCACTGGGCGATGTCGACCCGCCCGAACCCGATACCGAAACCACCCCGGAGGAACGCCTTTGAAGGGCTCCACCTACCGCCGTTGCTCCTGCCGCGACCCGAAGACCGGCAAGGAACTCGGCGCCTCGTGCCCCAAGCGCAAGGGCCGCAAGCACGGTTACTACTCCATACGCCAGGAACTGCCGCCCCGCGAGGACGGCACCCGTCGCTCCTTCAGCCGCGCCGGCTACGAGTCCCTCAAGGACGCCCAGTCGGAACTCGACCACGTCCGCTCCCTGCTGGCCCTCGCGGACAAGGACGACCCCGACAGCCTCCAGCGCCTCGCCGCCATGCTGGCGGAGGTCGCGGCCGAGAAGGCCCCGCTGCCGGCCATCGAGGAGACCCAACGCCGTCTGCGTGCGGGCCTGGCCCTCCGTGGCAGCCTCACCGTCGGCGAGTGGCTCGACCAGTGGTTCGCCGCGAAGAAGCGCCGCAAGACCACGCTGAACGGTTACGCCTCCCACATCCGCGTCCACCTGAAGCCGCGCATCGGCCACGTGCGCCTCGACCGGCTCAACGTCGGCCACCTGGTGGAGATGTTCGACGCGATCGCCGACGAGAACGAGGTGATCGCGGCCGAGAACGAGGCCCGCCGCGAGCAGATCGCCCGCTGCAAGCCGAGCAAACCCGGGCGACCCGTAGGGGCCGAGCGAAAGCTGCTCGCGGCCGAGCGGGCCAAGCTGGCGGAGATGAAGCCGTTCCGAAAGATCGCCGGCCCGGCCACCCGGCAGGCGATCCGCCGCACCCTGCGCGCGGCGCTGAATTCCGCGATCGCCCAACAGCTGATCATCTTCAACCCGGCCTCCCACGTCGAGCTGGAGTCCGGCAGGCGCCCCAAGCCCCTCCTCTGGACCGAGGAGCGGGTCCGACGCTGGCGCGAGACGGGCGAGATCCCCGGCGCGGTCATGGTCTGGACCCCGCAGCAGTTCGGCGCCTTCCTGGACGCCGCCGAGGGTGACCGGCTGTACGCGATCTTCCACCTGATGGGCACCCGCGGCCTCCGTCGCGGCGAGGCGGTCGGCCAGGACTGGCACGAGATCGATCTCGGCGCCGGCCTCATCACTCCGGCCAAGGAGATCGTGGTGGACGGCTGGGACCTCTACGAGTCCGAGCCGAAGACAGACGGCAGCGCGAACACGATCGCGCTCGACAGCATGAACATCGCCGTGCTGCGCGACCACAAGGCCCGCCAGGACAAGGAGCGTGCGGACTGGGGCGGCGCCTGGCAGGACACGGGCAAGGTCTTCACGAAGGAGGACGGCTCCTGGCTCCACCCCGAGACGGTGTCGGAGACCTTCCGCCGTATCCTCGCCACGACCGACCTGCCCCCCATCACCCTGCGGGACCTGCGCCACGTGGCCGCGACGCTCACGCACGGAGGCGGCGGCGACATCCACACGGTGAAGGAGACCCTCCGGCACTCCACCATCACGCTGACCTCGGACACGTACACGAGCCTGCTCCCGGAGCTCGACCGCGAAATCGCTGAGAAGGCAGCGAAGCTGATCCCGCGGTCTCGTCCGGCAGCCGCCGAACCGTCCGCCCCGGCAGCGTTCGATCCGCAGGCCACCGGCACATCCGCCCAGGCATCACACGGGGATTGAAGTCCCGGCCCGAAAAGCAGCGACCGGGCGTGGAGCCGCGTCACTCACTCGGCCTGGGATCACCCCACTCCTCTTCCTCCTCCATGTAACGGATGCCCTCATGGGACAGTGAGACGGTGGCGGGCGTCTTGTGCGACGTCCACTCGACGGTGATCAGGCCCTCGTCGGCCAGGTAGGCGCAGGCTGCGGACAGGTCGTCGTCGGGCAGCCGGAGCGCCTCGCGCAGTGCCGCCCCGCTGACCTCAGGTCGGTTGCGTTCCATGGCTCCGTAGAGTTGCCGGAGGACGGCCTTGCGGTAGGTCTTGCGTTCACGGAGTGTCGTCATAGCTGGCGCTCTCAGGCTGGTATCCGAGGCTGCTGATGCCGACAGGCAGTCGGCCTTGCGGCCTCGCTCACAGCCTCCGCCGCCCGGGTGCCCCGCCGCGCAGCCCCTCATGCGGCTTCCCCTCGCTGTATGCGGGCGTCCCGGCGATTCCCGGCGACGCTGATGCTCGCGGTGATGGGGAGTAGCGTGGTCAGAAGCGAGGCGGATCCCGTGTTCGCACCGGATCCCGGACAGGTGGTCCTCCATGACCGGCTCCGACACATCCCCTGGTTCCAGGCACCTGCCGAGCGGTGTACACAATGCCGTGCGGCCAGGGAGTGCACTGCTCCGGCTGGAGACGACGGCATCGCGCGAAGGCGTCCTCGACGGGGCGTGGTGGCCACGGTCGCGCGACATCGGTGCCGAGCTGCCCGCGCTGCTGAGCGCCCTCACCGAGCACCTGGGCCCCCTGACCCGCGTCGGGCTGGATGCCACGGCCTGGGAGGGGCTCCCGACCCGGATCGTCGTCGGCGACCACGTGGTACACGTGGACTCCTTCCCGGTGGGTGACGACACGGTCCTGATCACCCGGGGCGACCGGGACCTCTTCTCGCTGCTGGTGGTCCCACCGGACACGCCGCCCGAGGCCGCCCGCGCGGCGATGGCACAGGCCGTCCTGGCCGGCAACGTCAGCGAGGCGGAGCAGATCCTCATCGACACGGGAAGCGGGCAGAGGCCGTCCGGCTGACCCCTGTCGTGGCCGGTGGTGCGGTCAGCCGCGCCACTCCACCAGGAGCAGCGTCGCGTCGTCCGTCGTGTGTCCGCCCCGCGCCCGCTTGAGGGTGTGCGACAGGGAGCGCGCCACCGCCCGGACCCCGCGACCGGTCCTCTCCAGCCGGTTCACCCAGTCGATCAGCTGGTCCTCACCGAACTGCTCCTCACCCACGGCGTGTTCCTCGATCAGTCCGTCCGTGAAGCAGAGGACGCGGTCTCCACGCTCCAGGTCCAGCTCACTGACCTCCGGCGCCGGCCCGCCCAGGCCGACCGGGAGGGTCGTGGGGGCGACCAGCCGACGCGCGACGCGGTGATCGCGCACGAGTATCGGTGGCGGGTGTCCCGCATTGACCCAGTGCATCCGCCCCGTGGCCGTGTCCAGCCGCATCATCTGGGCGGTGACGAAGTGGTCCGGGCCGAACTGGTGTACCACGGCGACGTCCATGGCGGCGTAGATCTCCGACAGGCCGGTACCGAGGCGGCGGGCGTGACGGTAGGCGCCGATGGCCACGGTGGCCATGGTGGCCGCTCCCAGGCCGTGCCCCATCGCGTCGATCATGGCCACGTGGAGGATGTCACCGTTGAGCGCGTAGTCGAAGCTGTCCCCCGCCACGTCGTAGGCGGGCTCCAGGATCCCGGCCACGGCGACCCGCGGCATGACCATGGCCAGAGGCGGCAGCAGGGACCACTGGATCTCGGCGGCGACGCTCATCGGCTCACCGCGGCGGGTGGAGAAGAACAGGTCGGAGTAGCCGTGCTTGGTCACCAGCAGGTCGGCAACCAGGCCGGAGAGCCTGGCCAGCAGCCGCCGGTCGTCGTCATCGACCCGGTCCAGCGTCACGGCCATGACGCCCACCTGGTCGCCGCCGTCCAGCAGCGGCAGGTGGACCCGTACGCCGTCGGCCTCGGGCACCTCGACGGGCTGGGCGTCGAGAAAGCACCGGCCCGCGACGGAAGCGTCGATGTCCTGCGGATCCCCGCCCGTGAGGCCCTCACCGCGCAGAGGTACGAGCAGCAACTGACCGTAGTCCTGGAGCAGCACCTGCGGACGGCGGCCGCCGAGCCGCTCCACCACGTCGGCGACCAGCGGTCCGATGAGGTGGGGCGGGAGCTCGTGCGCCCGGTCGAGAACCGCCCCCAGAAGCGCTTCCCCGAAGCTCTCGGAGCGGTCCGTGCCCGGTTCGGCCGTCATCCCGCTCACCCGCTGTGATCCACACGGACACCGGCGGCGGGGTCGACCGGCGAAAGGACTACCCGTCCCATCACTCCATCATGGGCCGTGCTGTTCCCCTGCGCCCTCCCGGCCGAAGCCGTCCTCGACATGTGCCAAGGTGCGCTGAGCCGACAGCGGATTCCACGGATCGGCGGCGGCGGTCAGCAGGCGTTCGGCGGTTCCGGCCGGCTCGTCGGGCGGGACGACCAGCAGCTCCCAGCGCCCCAGGGTGCCGCAGTCCAGGGTGATGGCATGCTCCTCGGCGGTGGCGTCGCTCAGGACGACCTCGATCACGTGGTCCGGCGCCGACACGGTCAGTGGCGCGTCAGGCCAGGCCGCAGCGCCGACCGTGACGCGGGTGACCGTGCCACGGCCGGGGTCGAGCGAGCCCACGAGCGCGGGCAGCTCCAGTTCCAGGGCGTCGCAACGCGGCCACCACGCTCCGTCCAGCGGGCCGTGGCTGGCCTCCGGCGTGAGCCTCAGCCGGGCCAGCGGCATCCTGTACGTGTGCGCGTCACTCGGCGGCCGGTCTCCTGCGGGCGGTGTGGGGGAGTCCATCGCGCGATCCCGTCCGGGCGGCCTGGAGCTGCCCTCGTTCGCCACTCGCCGGGAACGGCGCTGTCCTGATCATGCGCCCGACATGCTCTCGGTGTCTTCAAGGCTACGCCCGGCTTGGAACGGCGGCCCGAGGCGCAGGCAGCGAAGATCCGCTCTCCCGGAACAGGGTCAGCACGCAAGGAGCGCCCCGACCGGGCAGCCCGACCATCTCCCCGTGGTTCCGCCAGCCCCACGAGTCGTAGGCGGCTTGTCCGGCCCGGTCGGCAGGAATCAGCAAGGCCACTCCGAGCTCGGTGCGCTCATCGGCCAGCAGACGCTGTTGCAGACGGCGGCCGATGTCGCGGCGCTGTGGGTGCTGGTGCGCCACGACCTGAGTGAGGAGCAGGAACCGGGCACAGCCGGTGAGCCGTTGGACGCTCTCCTGCAACCCCTGCTCGGACCTGCTGACGGGACTCACCGGAAACCCGAAGACGCACCCCACCAACACCGTCGTCTCGGCCACCAGCAGCGCGAAGCCAGGCCGTCGGGCGCTGACGGCAAGCCGCCGCAGGAAGTCGTCCCGCATGAAGGGGCCGGCCACGGCCAGGTCGGCGATGTCCTCGCTCATCCCCTCCACCTGCCGGCGAGTCAGTCTGCGCAGGCGGATCCCGTCCTTGACGACCGGCGCACCGGCGCGGTCGCCGGACGTCTGCGTCCCGCCGGCCGACGGACCCGCCGCGGACGTGTCCAGCAGATCGCGGAGCAGGGGCGCGGAGCCGGTGAAGGCGAGGAGCCGGGTGATCTGCGCGCACGGATGGTGCAGGTGCAGGCAGGCGTGCACGCGGCCGGCATGCCGTGACGCCGTCAGGAAGACGTCCAGGCCCTTGGCGTCACAGGAGCCGACCGTGGTGAGATCGACGTCGATGGCTGTCATGCCGTCGCGCAGGCACTGCTCCAGCGCGGCCCGCAGCAGGGGCGCCGAGGCCGGCCAGATGTCGCCGACGAGCGTGACGAGGGCCCGCTCCCCCCGGTCACGCCGGTGGATGTCCAGGCGCTGCACGGCCATCACCCCGCCCTTCGGCAGGGAAACGCAACGACCAGGGAAGGGTGCGGAGTTGTTGTGATCGCGGCGGGCATGATTGCCGACCCGTCTCCGCACCGCCGCTCGGACGGCCCGGGGTTCGTCTCTCGCCGAGGACGACCCGGCAGGACGGCCGGAGTGCGTGATGTCCTCGGTATCTCCACCGTACGCCGCCGGCCGACTCGACCCGCAGCACCGGACGGGCTCACCCGTAAGGCCCGTAAGGAGCGCACCGCCTGCCGAGGCTCATGGAGACATCCGGGGCAGACGGCCCACTCGTGGGGCACACTGCCGTACCTCACGCCCGCCGGGTATCCGCTGAGGGCGGCCCCACACAAAACCGCCGCAGGTGGCCGCGCTTCCCGCTCACGCATCGCTCACGCAGGAGCCCGGAAACGAAGCAGCGTCCGAGCCAGCTGACGCCGACTCGGACGCTGCGTAGCAGGTCAGAGGCCATATCCCCCGCCTACCAGCCGTAGGCCCTGTGGGACTCGAACCCACAACCAATGGATTAAAAGTCCACTGCTCTGCCAATTGAGCTAAGGGCCCAGGCGATGTTGCCTGTCCGAGCATAGCCGGACGCGGCCGGGTCTCCGATCGGGTATTGACCGACCGGCCGCGTCACGGGGACGGTGTGTCACTTTTCGACCAGGTTCGCAGCGGGGGTCCGGTCCCCGGTGAGGAACCAGTGGCGGGCCGAGGCCAGCCACCAGGCCGCGGCGAAGCCCAGGACGGCCAGGACGGCGACGGGGGCGTAGTTGAAGGTCTTCGAGGTGACCGGGGAGACCTGCGGGAGCATGAAGAGGATCGTGATCGCGACCACCCACACCACCGAGACGATCCCGATCGCCCCCGACCAGCGGCCCAGGTGCCAGGGCCCGCGCTCGAAGGCGGCGCCCCTGCGGACCCGCAGGAAGGTCGGGATGACGTACGCGATGTAGAGGCCGATGACGGCGATCGAGGTCACCGCGGCGTACGCCGTCGAGTTGATCAGGTAGGGCAGGCCGAGGGCGAGGGCGCCGAGCGCGGCCAGCCAGACCGCGGCCACGGGGGTGCGGGTGCGCGGGCTGACCGTGTGCCAGACGCGCGAGAAGGGCAGCGCGCCGTCGCGCGAAAAGGCGTAGATCATACGGCTGTTGGCGGTCACCGAGGCCATGCCGCAGAAGAGCTGGGCGCCGATCACGACCAGCAGCAACAGCTTGCCCGCCGTCGCTCCCAGTGCGTCCAGGAGGATCTGGGCGGGCGGCGCGCCCGTCGGGGACGCCAGTTCCTTGTCGTACGACTGGATCGCGAACGTGAAGCCGAGCAGGAGCACGAAGCCGGCGATCCACGACGTCCAGATCGAGCGCACGATGCCCTTCGGGCCCGCCGTGGCCGCGTCGTGGGTCTCCTCGGTCATGTGGGCGGAGGCGTCGTAGCCGGTGAAGGTGTACTGGGCCATCAGGAGGCCGAGCAGGACGACGTACGTGCCGCTGCCCCAGCCCGTCTCGTTGACGAACTTCGTGAACACGAACGTCGCCGACTGGTGGTGGTCGGGGACGAAGGCGAGCGCCCCGACGATCACCGCCACGCCCAGCACGTGCCACCACACGCTCACGTCGTTCAGGAACGCGACGACCCGGACGCCGAAGGTGTTCAGCAGGCCGTGGAGGATCAGGATCGCCGCGAACAGGAGAACCGTGCGGCCCGGGGTCACCTCGAAGCCGAACTGCAGGTTCAGGTACGCGCCGAGGAAGGAGGCCGCGCCGAAGTCGATGCCGGCGGTCACCGCGACCTGGCCCAGCACGTTGAACCAGCCGGTGAACCAGGCCCAGGCCGCCGCCGAACGCGCGGGCGCCAGGCGGTGCGCCCAGAAGTACAGGCCCGCCGAGGTGGGGTATGCCGAGCAGATCTCGGCCATCGACAGGCCGACGAACAGGGTCATCAGGCCCACCGCCACCCAGCCCCAGGTGATCACCGCGGGGCCGCCGGTGGTCATGCCGAAGAGGTAGAGGGTCAGGCAGCCGGACAGCACCGAGATGATCGTGAAGGAGACCGCGTAGTTCGAGAACGCCGACATCCGGCGGGCCAGGACCTGGGTGTAACCGAGCTGGGCCAGCCGTTCCTCGTCGGAGAGGCCGTGTGTCCCGTTCGCTCTCGCATCATCTGTCATGCCCCCAGCAATTCCCTCGGTGCGGGCGTGACATGCGTCACCAGATGGCCAAAAAGGGCCCGTACGACCGGAGTCGTACGGGCCCTCTTCAGGTCAGGCCAGGTGGCGCAGCGTGTCAGCCGTTGCGCTTCCAGCGCGGCTTGTCCTCGCGGCGGCCGAAGGAGCCGTTGCCGCGGTGGTCGTCACGGCGGCCGAAGGGGCGCTCGTGGCCGCCGGACCGGAAGCCCGGACGGTCGTCGCGGCGGTCGCGGTTGAACGGACGGTCGCTGCCCCGGTGCCCGCCGCGCTCGTCCCGGCGGAAACCGCCACGGTCGTCACGACGGTCGAAGGTGCGGCCGCCGCGGTCGTCACGACGGTCACGGTCGAACGGGCGACGGTCGTCACGGCGGTCACCCCGCTCCTCGCGGCGCTCGAAGCCACGGCCACCACGGTCGTCACGGCGGTCGAAGCCGCCCCGCTCGTCGCGGCGCTCGAAGGAGCGGCCGCCGCGGTCGTCACGACGGTCACGGTCGAACGGGCGACGGTCGTCACGGCGGTCGTCACGACGCTCGAAGCCACGGCCACCACGGTCGCCGCGCTCCTCACGGCGCTCGAAGCCACGCTCACCGCGGTCGCGGTCGAACGGGCGGCGCTCCTCGCGGCGCTCGAAGGAGCGGCCACCGCGGTCGTCACGGCGGTCACCCCGCTCCTCGCGGCGCTCGAAGCCGCGCCGCTCCCGGCGCTCGTACGGCGCCGAAGCCGCCGGACGCTCCTCGCGCTCGGTCTCCCGCACCGCCGGCTCCTCGGCCACGGCCGCGAGCTCCTCCGCCGCCGTCGCCTGGGCCTCGGCCACCGCGGCCTCGGGGTCCTCACCGCGCTCGCGGGCGACCCGGGCCACCAGCCGGTCGGCCTCCTCGCGCAGCTCGGCCGCGCGGCGCTGGGCGCGCTCCAGCTGCTTGGTGAGCTGGGCGACCTCGCGCTCGGCCTGCTGGGCGGCGTTGCCGGCGGACTCGGCCTGGACCTCGGTCATGGAGCGGGCGCCGGTGATCTCGGCGACCTCCGGGTCGAAGGCGGCGCCGCCCTGGATGATGTGACGGGCCGCGTCGACGCCGGCGTCCTCCATCAGACGGAAGATCTGGCGGCGCTGGTGCGGCAGGGAGAGGGAGACGACCGTACCGGTACGGCCCGCACGCGCCGTACGGCCGGCGCGGTGCAGGTAGTCCTTGTGGTCGCCGGCCGGGTCCACGTTCAGCACCAGGTCGATGCCGTCCACGTGGATGCCGCGGGCGGCGACGTCGGTGGCGACCAGGACGTTGACGTAACCGTCCTTGAAGTCGGCCAGGGTGCGGGTGCGGGCGCCCTGGGTCATGCCGCCGTGCAGCGCGTCGGCCTTCACACCGGCGTCGCGCAGCTGCTCGGCGACGCGGTCGGCGCCCAGCTGGGTGCGGACGAAGATGATCGTGCGGCCCTTGCGCGAGGCGATCGCGGCGGTGACCGGCGCCTTGTCCTTGGGCTTCACGATGAGGATGTGGTGCGACATGGTCGTCACCGCGCCCTGCGCCGCGTCCACCTCGTGCGAGACGGGGCTGTTCAGGTAGCGGTCGACGAGGGTCTGGATCTCGTTCTCCATCGTGGCGGAGAAGAGCATGCGCTGGCCGCCGGCCGGGACCTGGTCGAGCAGCTCGGTGACCTCGGGCAGGAAGCCCAGGTCGGACATCTGGTCGGCCTCGTCCAGCACGGCGATCTGCACGTCCTCGAGCGAGCAGGCGCCGCGGTTGATGATGTCGCGCAGCCGGCCCGGGGTGGCGACCAGGATGTCGACGCCGCGCTCCAGGGCGTAGATCTGGTTGCCCATGGAGGTACCGCCGCAGACCACCTTCATCTTCAGGCCGAGGACGTCGCCGTACGGCTGGAGCGCGTCGGCGACCTGCATGGCCAGCTCGCGGGTCGGGGTGAGGATGACCGCGCGGGGCTTGTGCTTCTGGGTGCGGCCACCGGCCAGCGTGGCCAGGGTCGGCAGACCGAAGGAGAGGGTCTTGCCGGAGCCGGTGCGGCCGCGGCCGAGGATGTCCTTGCCGGCCAGGGCGTCCGGGATGGTCGCGGCCTGGATCGGGAAGGGGGTGGTCACGCCGTTCTGCGCGAGCTTGCGCACGACGCCCTCGGGCAGACCGAGGTCGGCGAAGGTGATCTGGGGGGTCTGGGTCTGGGTGGTGTCAGCGGCCTCGGGGGCCTCGGTGATCTCGGTCGTCGCGTCGGCGAGGTCGCCCTCGAACTCGGCGAGCTCGTTCTCGGACACGACGAACTGATCAGTACTGGACACGGACATGCGAATGCGAAACCTTCCGGAGTCTCTTCGGCACGCGCCCGTCAACTCCGTGATTCGCTCACGACCGCCTCAATGCGGTCCGCCACGGCAAGGGAGAGTACGCGCCACACGGCGCGCTCTGCGATGGCGCCGGGCAAATGGGATCAAACGATCTACCACCATACGCACTCACCACCCCTGAAGGCAAACTGGCCCCATTTCCGCAGGTGAGCCACGCCTCCGGCACCCTGAAGCCACGGCCGCCCCGCCCGCGGAAAGATCACGTGCGCCGCCCCGGAGATCGCCCACGCCACCACGCAGATCAAGCGCGCCGTCCTGGAGATCACGCGCGCCGTCGGAGATCACGCCCCGACGTCCGTCCCGGGTGCCGGTGCCGGTTCGCGCTGGACGAGCTGGGTTCCCGTCGCCGCGTGAGCCGAGGAGGACGGCTCGGCCGACGGGGCCGCGGAGGTCGCCGGTGGCGGGGTGGAGGCGGGCGGCTCGGGCGGGGCGGAGGTGACCGGTGGTGGCGGCGGGGTGTTGGTCGGCACCGGGCCCCCGGGGTCGACGGTCCTGCCGGGCTTGCCGGGCTTCGCCGGTGTCGCGGGCGAACTGCCCTCGCCGGACGGTGCGGTGGCCGACGGGGAGGCCGACTCCTCGCCCCGCTTCGCCTTGCCGCCGTGCTGGTGCTTGCCGTCGCGCGCCGCGCCGTCGTGCCCGCCGAGGCCGCCGGCGCCGTCCACCGGGCCGCCGTCGGGTCCCGCGCCGCCGTGCCGCCCCGCCGAGTGCGAGGGCCTGGCCGGGCCCGCGGCATCACCCACGTTCACACAGCCGGCGGCAGCGGCGAGGGCCAGCACGGTGACGGTGAGCCGGACGGGTACGGACAAGGGGCGCACGGCGGCCACCTCCGGAGGCAAGGAAAGAAGTCAACCTCCCCAACTCCCGCCGCCCACAAGAGGACACGCGCCCCGTAGCCAACCCGCGCCCACCTCGATGCCCACCCGTGCCGCCCCGAGCGGAAGGCCGCAGACCAGGCGCCCTGATGGGGCGCGGGGAACTGCGCGATCAGCCCCCGCACACCCGCACCCGGCAACGAGCCCAGCCCCCTCTGCCCATCCGGCCGAAACCCCACCCGCACCGCCCTCGTCGCTCACCCGTACCCCAGAGCGTGCAGTCGGGCATCGTCGATACCGAAGTGGTGGGCGATCTCGTGCACCACGGTCACCTCGGTCTCCGCGACGACGTCCTCGCGGGAGTCGCACATCCGCAGCGTCGGCCCGCGGTAGATGGTGATCCGGTCTGGCAGCACCCCCGCGTACCACTCGCCCCGGTCGGTCAGCGGCGTGCCCTCGTACAGGCCGAGCAGCTCGGGGTCGTCGGCGGGCGGTTCGTCCTCCACGAACACCGCCACGTTGTCCATGAGCCGCATCAGCTCCGGCGGGATCCGGTCGAGCGCCTCGGCGACCAGTTCCTCGAAGTCCTCGCGCGTCATCTCCAGCACATGGTCATTGTCCGGTACGAGGGCCCCTACGAGAGCGGTGCGGCACCGCATATCCGCGCCTGTACGTGGGCATACGGCACCAATGGTCCGCGTTCCCGTCGCCGCTCTCCGCACGATGACGAACCGCATACACCCCGCCCACCGCGGCACCCACCGGCTGCCCGCCCCGGAACTCGCCGCCCGCCCCCGCCCCTGGCTCCGCGCACTCGGTATGACGGCCGTCGTGCTGGTCGGCGCCTGGCTGGGCCTGCTGATCGTCGGAAACGTACGCACGCCGGTCGGCCCCATGAACACCACGATGGCGCTGCGCCCGTCACTCACCGGCGGCACGAAGATCAACGTCTCGCCGCTGGGCGCGCTCACCCTGGACAGCCATGTGGCCCCCGTCCGCCTGGACGTCAATGTGGACCAGCTGGACCCGCTGCGCGCCCAGGCCCTGGTCGACCACCCCGAGCGTTTCTCCGGCCTCCAGGACGAGGTCGCCCGGGACGTCGAGCACGGCACGCTGGATCTGGCCGTGCGCTCCTGTGTCGCCGTGGTCGCCGGCGCCACGGCCCTCGGCCTCGCCGTCTACCGCCGCCCCCGCCGCGCCCTGGCCGCCGGCGGCCTCGCCCTGACCCTGCTGGCCGCGTCCGGGGCGAGCGCGTACGCCACCTGGAACCCGAAGTCGGTCCTGGAACCGAAGTTCTCCGGGCTGCTCACCTCGGCACCGGCGGTGGTCGGCAACGCGCGCAGCATCGTCACGGAATTCAACGTCTACCAGCAGGAGCTGGCCCGTCTGGTGACGAACGTGACGAAGCTCTACGACGTCACCTCCACCCTCCCGGCCTACCAGCCGGACCCCTCCACCATCCGGGTCCTGCACGTGTCGGACATCCACCTCAACCCGGCGAGCTGGAAGATCATCGCCTCGCTGGTAGAGCAGTACAAGGTGAACGTGATCGTCGACTCCGGCGACACGATGGACCACGGTACGGCGGCGGAGAGCGGCTTCCTGGACCCGATCCGGGACCTGGGCGCGCCGTACGTCTGGGTGCGGGGCAACCACGACTCCCGGACGACCCAGCGCTATCTGGAGCGGATGAAGAACGTGCACGTCCTGGACGACGGGCGGGCGCAGACGGTCGCGGGACTGCGTTTCGCGGGCATCGGCGACCCTCAGTTCACCCCCGACCGCTCGGTGGCGCCGGGCGGGAACGCGGCCGAGCAGCTGGCGGGCGACCGGCTGGCCAGCGCCCTGCGCGACCAGAAGGCGGCCGGAACCCCGGTGGACGTCGCGATCGCCCACGAACCCTCGGCGGCCCGTGAGACGGACGGCGAGGTGCCGCTGGTGCTGTGCGGCCACCTGCACCACGAGGGGGACGAGATGCTGCCGTACGGCACCCGGCTGCGCATGGAGGGTTCCACAGGCGGCAGCGGGCTGCGGGCCTTGGAGCGCCAGTACCCCGCACCCATCGAGGCCTCGATCCTCTACTTCGACCGCGGCAGCCACCGCCTCCAGGCCTGGGACGCGATCAAACTGGGCGGACTGGGCGAGGCGACGGCCGAGGTCAGCCGCCATCTGGCGGACGAGAACCGGCCGAGAAGGACGCCTTCCCCCGGCCCCTCGTCCACCTCTTCCCGCACCCCTTCGACCCCCTCGCCGTAAACCGTTTTGGCGATACTCCCCGCCATCCCATATGCTTCTCACGTCCCCGACGCGCTGAGAAGCGCCCAGGCGGGCCGATAGCCCTCATCGTCTAGCGGCCTAGGACGCCGCCCTTTCAAGGCGGTAGCACGGGTTCGAATCCCGTTGGGGGCACGCAATACCGTGTGCGACACTGTTGCACGCAAGCTTGGTCCTGTGGAGCAGTTTGGAGTGCTCGCCACCCTGTCAAGGTGGAGGCCGCGGGTTCAAATCCCGTCAGGACCGCTGGTGTTTCACGTGAAACACCGTGGCTGGGTAGCTCAGTTGGTACGAGCGTCCGCCTGAAAAGCGGAAGGTCGCCGGTTCGACCCCGGCCCCAGCCACAAGGGCCCTGCCAGGGCAAACACCCCCTCCGGAATCATCCGGAGGGGGTGTTCTCTTGTCGGTTACCCAACCGGCACGCCAACAGCCCTCAGCCGGTGCTACGGCTATGGGAGTCGCTGCGGGGCGAGGCAAGTTCGATACCCCGGATCTTCCGCAACCAGCCGACGAACAGCCGCAGGGCCACCCCACAGCCGGCACACCAGCCCCAGCCTTCGGTGACAAGAGCATGGAATCCGTCCTGGCACTCGACGTACACCACTTGTGCACCGACGGTAAGCGCGATGACCCCACGCGTACGCGACTCGGCCGACAGGAGCCAGTCGACGGGCATCCACACGGGAGCGGCAAGATCACGAAGCCGCATGCGGAGCGCCGCCCAGAGAAAGCCGACCGCGTACCGCATCCTGCGCCGCGGAGAAAGCACGATGCCGTTGTCCGGGTCACCGGTGAGGACGGCGGCCCACTCCTCCCTGAGGTGCGCCCTGCGTTCGCCGACGATGAAGTAAGCCAGTCCCAGGGTTCGGCGGGCCGCATCGCCAAGGGGGCGAGCCGACCTCGCTGACGCCTCAGGGTCCCCCTCCGCCGACGCGCGATGACGCCTGGCGACAAACAGCAGCACTCCGGTCCCGACCATGAACGTCACCGCGGCCACGGCTCCGGACATCCAGCCGCTGGTGATCACCGTCTGGGCGATGGGCGCCCCGGGGAAGACCGTGTCCAGGAGGTAGCCGCCGAGCACAAGGACCACTGCGAAGGTGCCGGTCAGCGTCGGTGCGAGCACCGCTGCGACAGCGACTGCTCGAGCACGAGCGGTCCCGGCAATCTCATCCATCGCCGACGCGAACGCGAGGCGCGCCTCATTGAGCTGCTCATCCACATTCACGGCCGCCCCCCTTCGGCTACCGTGCGCAGCCCGAACAAGCGAGGCTTGCGCTCTTGGGCTTCGCGGGCAGCATGTCGACCAGCCGCAGTCAGTTCGTAGTAGAACCGCTTGGGTCGGCCCGGATGATCACCCTTCTCCTCGGACCGGGTGACCCAGCCTGCGTCCACCAGCCGCTCCAGGATGGGATACACCGTCCCGGAGCCCAGATCGGCTTCCTCGCAGATCTTCAGCCCCCAGGCGGGGTCGTCAGTGGTCGACGCCAGCAACACCTTGATCACCTCAAGTGTGGGCCGGGTCAAGCGAATTGAGGCCATATCAGGAGTGAAGCAGTGGACCGACCGTATGTCGAGTACGATATTCGCCCCCCGGGAGCCGCATCGCGTCAGAGCTCGCGATAGGTTGCCGGAGAAGGGGGGACATTCATGGCAGACGGCTTCCAGGGTTTCGAGATCGTCCGGCGTGGTTATGACCGGGCCCAGGTGGACGCCTATCTGACCCGGCTGGCCGCAGGCACGGCCTCCGAGGCGCCGCCGGCGTTCGACATCGTCCGGCGCGGGTATGACCGGGCCCAGGTGGACGCACGGGTCGCACAGCTGCTGGACGGAGGGACGGGGAGATGAGCCAGGACCAGGCCGCCGCAGCATGAGCACCGGCCACCCCGCCGAGCGCACACTCTGAGCGCCGGGGACAAATCGTTCGCGTGTTTTTCGGGCGGGGTGAGATCCTGGATCGCGTATGTCTACGCATCCCGCCCCCGCTCTCGGCACCCTCGCCCCCCGTCTGACCGATTTGTCGCTGCGCGACGCGCATCGGCTCGGCCGGCGGCTCGAGGGCGCGCGCAAGATCCGTAAGCCGGAGGCCCGCGCCGCCGTCCTCGCCGAGATCGAGGCGGAGGTCGGCAAGGCCGAGGTCCGGATGGCCGAGCGGCGCTCCCGTGTGCCCTCCGTCAGCTACCCGGAGCAGCTGCCGGTCAGCCAGAAGAAGGACGAGATCGCGGCGGCCATCCGCGATCACCAGGTCGTCATCGTGGCCGGTGAGACCGGTTCCGGAAAGACCACGCAGATCCCGAAGATCTGCCTGGAGCTGGGACGCGGCGTACGCGGCATGATCGGGCACACGCAGCCCCGGCGTATCGCCGCCCGCACCGTCGCCGAGCGCGTGGCGGAGGAGATGCGGACGCCGCTCGGCGAGGCCGTCGGCTGGAAGGTGCGCTTCACCGACCAGGTGAACCCGGACGCCACCTTCATCAAGCTGATGACGGACGGCATCCTGCTCGCCGAGATCCAGACGGACCGCGAGCTGCGCGCCTACGACACCATCATCATCGACGAGGCCCACGAGCGGTCCCTCAACATCGACTTCCTGCTCGGCTACCTGGCTCAGCTGCTGCCGAAGCGGCCGGATCTCAAGGTCGTCATCACCTCGGCCACCATCGACCCCGAGCGCTTCTCCCGGCACTTCGGCGACGCGCCGATCATCGAGGTCAGCGGGCGGACGTACCCGGTCGAGGTGCGCTACCGCCCCCTTCTCGAAGAGGACTCCGAGGACGCCGACCGGGACCAGATCACCGCGATCTGCGAGGCCGTCGAGGAGCTTCAGGCCGAGGGCCAGGGCGACATCCTCGTCTTCCTTTCCGGTGAGCGGGAGATCCGCGACACGGCCGACGCGCTGGAGAAGAAGAAATACCCCCGCGCCGGAGGCGCTGATTGGCAGGGCACCGAGATCCTCCCCCTCTACGCCCGGCTCTCGCACGCCGAGCAGCACCGGGTCTTCCAGCCGCACACCGGGCGCAGGATCGTTCTGGCCACGAACGTCGCCGAGACCTCCCTCACCGTCCCCGGCATCAAGTACGTCATCGACCCCGGCTTCGCCCGGATCAGCCGCTACAGCCACCGCACCAAGGTCCAGCGGCTGCCCATCGAGCCGATCTCCCAGGCCAGCGCCAACCAGCGCAAGGGCCGCTGCGGCCGCACCAGCGACGGCATCTGCATCCGCCTGTACTCCGAGGACGACTTCGTCGCCCGCCCGGAGTTCACGGACGCGGAGATCCTCCGTACGAACCTGGCCTCCGTCATCCTCCAGATGACCGCGGCCGGCCTCGGCGACATCGAGAAGTTCCCCTTCATCGACCCGCCGGACCACCGCAACATCCGCGACGGTGTGCAGTTGCTGCAGGAGCTGCACGCGCTGGACCCGGAGCAGAAGGACCCGCGCAAGCGCCTCACCGACACGGGCCGCAAGCTGGCACAGCTGCCCGTCGACCCCCGGCTGGCCCGCATGGTGCTGGAAGCCGACAAGAACGGCTGTGTCCGCGAGGTCATGGTCATCGCCGCCGCGCTGTCCATCCAGGACCCGCGCGAGCGCCCCGCCGACAAGCAGGCCCAGGCCGACCAGCAGCACGCCCGCTTCAGGGACGAGACCAGCGACTTCCTCGCCTACCTCAACCTGTGGCGGTACATCCGCGAGCAGCAGAAGGAGCGGGGATCGTCGTCCTTCCGGCGGATGTGCAAGCAGGAGTACCTGAACTTCCTGCGCATCCGCGAGTGGCAGGACATCTACACCCAGCTGCGTACGGTCGCCAAGCAGATGGGCATGCACCTGGAGGAGCCTTCGGCGGGCACTGACGCCCCGGCCGACCGCATCCACACCTCCCTCCTCGCCGGCCTCCTCTCCCACGTCGGGATGAAGGACGTACGCGACGGCAACAAGAACGAGTACCTGGGCGCCCGCAACGCCAAGTTCGCGATCTTCCCGGGTTCGGCGCTGTTCAAGAAGCAGCCGAAGTTCGTGATGTCGGCCGAGCTGGTGGAGACGTCCAGGCTGTGGGCGCGGGTCAACGCCAAGATCGAGCCCGAGTGGGTCGAACCGCTCGCCGGACACCTGCTGAAGCGGACGTACAGCGAACCGCACTGGGAGAAGGACCAGGCGGCCGTGATGGCGTACGAGAAGGTCACCCTGTACGGCGTCCCGATCGTCGCCCAGCGCAAGGTGAACTACGGCCGCATCGATCCGGAGACGAGTCGCGAGCTGTTCATCCGCAACGCGCTGGTGGAGGGCGACTGGCGCACGCACCACAAGTTCTTCGCCGACAACCGCAAGCTGCTGAGCGAGGTCGAGGAGCTGGAGCACCGGGCGCGGCGCCGGGACATCGTCGTCGACGACGAGACGCTCTTCGACTTCTACGACCAGCGGGTGCCCGAACACGTGGTGTCCGGCGCGCACTTCGACTCCTGGTGGAAGCGGAAGCGGCACGAGCAGCCGGACTTCCTGGACTTCGAGCGGGAGATGCTCATCCGGGAGTCGGCGGAGGCGGTCACCAAGGACGACTACCCCGACTCCTGGCGGCAGGGCCGGCTGAAGTTCCGGGTCACCTACCAGTTCGAGCCGGGCGCCGACGCCGACGGCGTCACGGTCCACATCCCCCTGCAGGTCCTCAACCAGGTCACGGACGAGGGCTTCGACTGGCAGATCCCGGGTCTGCGCGAGGAGGTCGTGACGGAGCTGATCCGCTCGCTGCCGAAGCCGATCCGCCGCAACTACGTGCCCGCGCCGAACTACGCGAAGGCGTTCCTGGAGAAGGCGGTGCCCCTGCAGGAGCCGCTGACGGTGACGATGGCGCGTGAGCTGAAGCGGATGGTCGGCGTCCCCTTCGACGCGGACGACTTCGACTGGTCCAAGGTGCCCGACCACCTCAAGATCACGTTCCGTATCGTCGACGAGCGGCGCCGGAAGCTGGCCGAGGACAAGGACCTTCAGGCGCTGAAGCTCAGGCTGAAGCCGAAGGCGAGGCAGGCCCTGTCCCAGGCGGCAGCGGCGACCGCGTCCCGCGAGGGCGGCGAGTCCCTGGAGCGCAAGGGCCTGACCGACTGGACGATCGGCACCCTCACCCGGGTCTTCGAGACCCGCCGGGCCGGCCAGCCGGTGAAGGCGTACCCGGCGCTGGTGGACGACGGCGACACGGTCTCGGTGCGGCTCTTCGACACGGAGGCCGAGCAGGCCGAGGCCATGTGGAAGGGCACCCGGCGGCTGATCCTGCGGAACATCCCGGTGAACCCGGCGAAGTTCGCTTCCGAGAAGCTGACGAACGCCCAGAAGCTGGCGCTCTCCGCGAACCCGCACGGCTCCGTCCAGGCGTTGTTCGACGACTGCGCGATGGCGGCGGCCGACAAGCTGATCGCCGACTTCGGGGGTCCGGCCTGGGACGAGGAGTCGTACCGGAAGCTGTACGACAAGGTGCGCGCGGACATCGTCGACACGACGGTCCGTACGGTCGCCCAGGTGCAGCAGGTGCTGGCCGCCTGGCAGGCCTGTGAACGCCGGCTGAAGGCCGTGAGCAGCCCTGCCCTGCTGGCAAACCTGACGGACGTACGCAAGCAGCTGGACGCCCTCGTGAAGCCGGGCTTCGTCACCTGGGCGGGGATACGGCGTCTTCCCGACCTGATGCGCTACCTGGTGGCCGCGGACCGGCGCCTGCAGCAGATGCCGACGAACGTCCAGCGGGACACGACGCGCATGGAGAAGGTCCACGAGATGCAGGACGAGTACGCCTGGCTCCTGGAGCAGCTTCCCCAGGGCCGCCCGGTCCCCTCCTCGGTGCTGGACATCCGCTGGATGATCGAGGAGCTGCGGGTCAGCTACTTCGCCCACGCCCTCGGCACCGCGTACCCGGTCTCCGACAAGCGGATCGTGAAGGCGATCGACGCCGCCGTTCCGTAACCGCTCGCGCACAGGGGGTGAGTTCGACCAGGCGGCCTCACCTCCTGTACAGTCTCTTCTCGCAGCGCAGTGCACCAGCCAAGCGCCGCGAAACCTGGTCCTGTGGAGCAGTTTGGAGTGCTCGCCACCCTGTCAAGGTGGAGGCCGCGGGTTCAAATCCCGTCAGGACCGCAACAAGGCAGGGCCCGCATCCGGCAACGGACGCGGGCCCTGCCGCATGCCATGCCAACCTGCTGTGCGCCCTGCCGAACCAGAGGCCGCGCCCGCGGCGGAGCCGCAATCAGACACAGCAAATCCCGTCAGGACCGCAACAAGAAGGGCCCCCTCTGGGGGCCCTTCTTCTGTTCAGGCCCGGTGAGCCCCGTACGGCCTCGCGAGGGAGGGACCCCTCCCTCTTCCTCCGGCAGGCGTCGGCGCCCTTGACGGCGTCTCTTCGCGTCGGTACCCAGAAGACAGGGTCCGTTCCCCTGTGCGGTCCGCGGAGGTGGCGTATGGCGGCATCGGTCAGGCACGAGACGCGAGCGCTGCTGAGGGCCCATCTGGCGGCCGCCTCGTCCTACCGGCATCTCACCCGCCACTGCCCGATCTGTCATCACCTGCTGCGGCTGGCGATGGACGCCGGCCCGCAGGTCCCCGAAGCGAGCGACGAGGAAGGCGAGGACCGGCGCCCCTGCAGCGCGTGACCGGCACCCGCCTCAACAGCCCCGCCCATGTGGGACGCTGGGGCGGGCCGCTCCACTAGCGCACCCGTCCCATCGGCAACAACCGCCAGGACGTGTGACGGGAGTCACCGCATGAGTTTTTGAAAGGGCGGTACTTACCCCCGACCTACAACGGGTCAATTTAATATGTGCAATTGCACCGCTCTCAGAGGTCGCGCACAGCCGTTCCGACACCCCTGCCCAGACTCCGACAAGGCCGCTCACAGCAGCCCACCGCGCCTGCGACCAGCGCACAAAAAAGATCGCGCTGGACCCGGCGGAGTCCAGCGCGATCTACGACGCACCCTGTGTCGCTGCCTACAACGTTCTCTTCGGCTTGGGCGAGGGCCCTGTTGGGGCAGGTCCCGCGTCGCTTGGAGCTAGGGTTTCGGGCGCCTCGGCCGGTTGGGGGACCTGCCGGTTTGCCCGGTTATTCGGTTGTTCAGGCCTCGCTGCGCTGCTGCGGGATGCCCGCGAGCAGTGCGCGGACCTCGGCCTCGCGGTAGCGGCGGTGCCCGCCGAGCGTGCGGATGGACGTGAGCTTGCCGGCCTTCGCCCACCGCGTGACCGTCTTCGGGTCGACGCGGAACATCGTGGCGACCTCAGCCGGGGTCAGCAGCGGCTCGGCATCAGGGGTGCGAGCGGTCATGAGCGGCCTCCTCGGGAGAACCGAACCTTCTCGGTTCTTTCCTCTAAATTCTGCACCTTGACCCGCGTTGCCCGAAATGGCGGACGCGAGTCGAGTCGGTTATAGGACGAACGGCTTGTCCTCGGCACTACAACTACACCATCTGTCCAGCCGCGTCGGCCAAACCGATGGAATTGCCCTCCCAGGTGTTCATCAGCGACGGAAGCCGATGGACCATGCCATAGCGGACAGTCACGCCACTGTGACGATCAGTCACAGGACGATCAGGAGTCACAAGACCCCCCAAAGCGCGCAATGCCGAGAATCCGCCCGCAGTGGAACACAGTTGGACGGAAGGAACCCTCCCCGGACTCCTTGTCCTATTTTGGCATGAGGGGTGGCAAGAGGCGCAAGGGCCGTGTAAGTGCCGTCCATCACCCTTGGGGCAAAAGTCCAGATCGGAACCAACGTCCCGTCACATGGTCAAGTGGCCTAGACCGTACGTCGTTCGACGCCGTTCGGGCCGTGACGTACGTCACGTACGTCACTCCTGTTACCTCGTGGAACCTCAGTTCGCCGAGCGCCGGTCCCGGACCGCCCGCCACCGCTCCACGAGCCGCGCATAGGCCTCCCCGGCCGCCGCCCCGTCGCCCCGCCGCAGCGCCTCGATGCCCTCGGCCACGTCCGCCGCCGAGTGGTCGCCCTCCAGCTCGCCGGCCGACAGCACATGCACCAGGCCGCCGTAGTCCAGCTCGACCAGCGAGCGCGGGTGGAACTCCTCCAGCCAGCGGCCGACGTCCACCAGCCCGTCGATCAGCGGGCCTTCCTCCACCGTGTCCTTCAGCGTGCGCAGCGCCCGCGCCACCCGGCGCCGGGCCTGCACCATCGGCGTGCGGTAGCGCAGCAGCGGCGGCACCTCGGCGGTGCCCTTCTCGTAGCGCCGCTCCTCGTCCGAGACCAGCACGAACCAGTTCAGCGGCACCTGCCAGGTCGAGGTGCGGATCCATGGGCGGGCGTCGGGGTTGCGGGCCAGCCAGCGCTCGTAGTCCTGGGCGGCCTGGCGCCGTACGACCGGCGGCAGCACCGCGTCCAGCACCGGCGCGGGCAGCTCCTCGGCCAGCTCGCCGAGCGCCTGCCAGCCGCGCAGCCGGGTCCGCCAGGGGCACACGCAGACCACGCCGTCGACCTCCAGCACGAAGGCGTCGCTGCTCTCGTGCACCGGCACCACGACCGGCGGGGTGGGCAGCAAGTCGGCCAGGGAGCGGCGCAGTTCATCCTGGTAGGAGGGGCGGTCGGGGCGGCGGGCGTAGCGCGCCCAGTGGCTGCGCTCCGGCTCCGGGAAGGCGCCCAGCGGCTCGTACACGCGCAGGTACGCGGCATAGGGGACGACCACGGAGGACACCTTCGGCACGCCTGCTCCCTCCCCAGCGGACCCCGCTCGAAACACTGCAAATCGTGCCACGGTCATGCGTGCGCGAACGCCCCGCGAGGGTGATCCTGAACACTGCACGGATGGTGGTGGTGCCAAGGCTCTACGCTCATGCCACGGCACCCCGCCACCCGTACGGGGTTCCACCCCACTCGCCGCTCTTTACACAGGAGTCACCACAGTGACCGACGTAATTGGCGCACCTGCTGATGTCCTGCACACCCTGTTCCACTCGGACCAGGGGGGCCATGAGCAGGTCGTGCTCTGCCAGGACCGCGCCAGCGGCCTCAAGGCCGTGATCGCCATCCACTCCACCGCCCTGGGTCCGGCCCTCGGCGGTACGCGCTTCTACCCGTACGCGAACGAGGCCGAGGCCGTCGCCGACGCCCTCAACCTCGCGCGCGGAATGTCGTACAAGAACGCCATGGCCGGCCTCGACCACGGCGGCGGCAAGGCCGTGATCATCGGCGACCCGGAGCGCGACAAGACCGAGGAGCTGCTCCTCGCCTACGGCCGCATGGTCGCCTCGCTCGGCGGGCGCTACGTCACCGCGTGCGACGTCGGCACCTACGTCGCCGACATGGACGTCGTGGCCCGGGAGTGCCGCTGGACCACCGGCCGCTCCCCCGAGAACGGCGGCGCCGGTGACTCCTCCGTGCTCACCGCCTTCGGCGTCTACCAGGGCATGCGCGCCTCCGCCCAGCACCTGTGGGGCGACCCCTCGCTACGCGGCCGCAAGGTCGGCATCGCCGGGGTCGGCAAGGTCGGCCACCACCTGGTGAAGCACCTGCGGGACGAGGGTGCCGAGGTCGTCGTCACGGACGTGCGCACGGACGCCGTCCAGCGGATCCTCGAGCAGTACCCGGCCGGCGTGACGGCGGTCGCGGACACCGAGGCGCTGATCCGGGTCGAGGGGCTCGACATCTACGCCCCCTGCGCGCTCGGCGGCGCCCTGAACGACGACAGCGTGCCGGTGCTCACCGCCAGGGTGGTGTGCGGCGCCGCCAACAACCAGCTCGCCCACCCGGGTGTGGAGAAGGACCTCGCCGACCGCGGCATCCTCTACGCGCCGGACTACGTGGTGAACGCGGGCGGGGTCATCCAGGTGGCCGACGAGCTGCACGGGTTCGACTTCGACCGGTGCAAGGCGAAGGCGTCGAAGATCTTCGACACCACGCTGGCCATATTCGCACGTGCGAAGGAAGACGGGATTCCGCCGGCCGCAGCGGCCGACCGGATCGCCGAGCAGCGGATGGCCGAGGCCCGCGCGGGACACGCCGCGCACTGACCCGGCCGCCCGGGTGAGCGGTACCCGCCGGTGGGTACTTCGAGAGAACTCTCACTTCCATCGGCGGGTCGTTCCCCGATAAGTGGTTAAAATCGCCACTGACCAGCGAGGACGGGGCGCCTCAAAGGTCTTGGGCACACGCGCGTGCTGCGGGCGACGTACCGTATGGGCGCGGGCTCAGGTACCGTGGAAGCCCTACGGACCGGCCTCTCTGCGGAGGGTCCGTTCCGGATCATGAACGCGTGTCAGACTCTGGGGCCGTTGAGCCCCGTCACCGAGGGGGTCGAGCCATGGGGCGCGGCCGGGCCAAGGCCAAGCAGACAAAGGTCGCCCGCCAGCTGAAGTACAACAGCGGTGGGACTGACCTGTCACGTCTGGCCAGTGAACTGGGCGCATCGACTTCGAGCCAGCCGCCGAACGGCGAGCCGTTCGAGGACGATGAGCATGACGAGGACGACCTGTACTCCCGTTACGCCGACCTCTATGAGGACGACGAGGACGAGGACGAGGGTCCCTCACAACACCGTCGCGGCGCTTGACCTTGCACTGAGTAACAGTCCGGTCGGTGGCACAGCCACCGACCGGCTTCTGTGCTACCCGCAGGCCGGGCGGGTGCGGTCACCCGCCGCCGCTCAGCGGGCGTAGTCCCCCACCAGCTCCGCGCCCGACTCCTTGTCGCCGCGGTCGGTGATCTCGCCGGCCACCCAGGCGTCGACGCCGCGGTCGGCCAGGGTGGCGAGGGCCACCTCGGTGGACTCCGCGGGGACGATCGCCATCATGCCGACGCCCATGTTGAGGGTCTTCTCCAGCTCCAGGCGCTCGACGTTCCCGGTCTTCCCGACCAGGTCGAAGATCGCGCCCGGGGTCCAGGTGGAGCGGTCGACGACCGCGTGCAGCTCGTCGGGGATCACGCGGGCCAGGTTGGCCGCGAGTCCGCCGCCGGTGATGTGCGAGAACGCGTGCACATCCGTGGTGCGCATCAGCGCCAGACAGTCCAGCGAGTAGATCTTGGTGGGCTCCAGCAGCTCCTCGCCGAGGGTGCGGCCGAGCTCGGCGACCTCCGACTCCAGGGCCAGGCCGGCCGTGTTCAGCAGAACGTGGCGAACCAGGGAGTACCCGTTCGAGTGAAGGCCGGAGGACGCCATGGCGATCACCGCGTCACCCGTACGGATGCGATCCGCGCCGAGCAGCCGGTCGGCCTCCACCACGCCCGTGCCGGCCCCGGCGACGTCGAAGTCGTCCGCGCCCAGCAGGCCCGGGTGTTCGGCCGTCTCGCCGCCCACCAGGGCGCATCCGGCGAGCACACAGCCCTCCGCGATGCCCTTCACGATGGCCGCGACGCGCTCGGGGTGGACCTTGCCGACGCAGATGTAGTCGGTCATGAACAGCGGCTCGGCACCGCACACCACGATGTCGTCCATGACCATGGCGACCAGGTCGTGACCGATGGTGTCGTAGACGCCCATGCGGCGTGCGACGTCCACCTTCGTACCGACGCCGTCCGTGGCGGAGGCGAGCAGGGGACGCTCGTAGCGCTTGAGGGCGGAGGCGTCGAAGAGGCCGGCGAAGCCGCCGAGGCCGCCGAGGACCTCGGGGCGCTGCGTCTTCTTCACCCACTCCTTCATCAGCTCGACCGCGCGGTCGCCCGCCTCGATGTCGACGCCCGCCGCTGCGTAGCTGGCACCAGTTGTCTCAGACATGACTGTGAGAGCTTTCGTGTCGTCCTGCGGGGTGTGCAGGGTGTTACGGGCGGCGGATCGCGTCGGCGGCGGCCGTCGCGGCCGGGCCGGCGGCCAGCTCGGTCTCCAGGAGCTGCTTGCCGAGCAGCTCGGGGTCCGGCAGCTCCATCGGGTACTCGCCGTCGAAGCAGGCACGGCACAGGTTCGGCTTGGCGATGGTGGTCGCCTCGATCATGCCGCCGATGGAGATGTAGGCGAGCGAGTCGGCGCCGAGCGAGGTGCCGATCTCCTCGATGGTCATGCCGTTGGCGATCAGCTCCGCGCGCGTGGCGAAGTCGATGCCGAAGAAGCAGGGCCACTTCACGGGCGGCGAGGAGATCCGGATGTGGACCTCGGCCGCGCCCGCCTCGCGGAGCATGCGGACCAGGGCCCGCTGGGTGTTGCCGCGCACGATCGAGTCGTCGACGACGACCAGGCGCTTGCCCTTGATGACTTCCTTCAGCGGATTCAGCTTCAGGCGGATGCCGAGCTGCCGGATGGTCTGCGAGGGCTGGATGAACGTACGGCCCACGTACGCGTTCTTCACCAGACCCGCGCCGAAGGGGATGCCGGAGGCCTCCGCGTAGCCGATGGCGGCCGGGGTGCCGGACTCCGGGGTCGCTATGACCAGGTCCGCCTCGACGGGGGCTTCCTTGGCCAGCCGGCGGCCCATCTCCACGCGGGAGAGGTACACGTTCCGGCCGGCGATGTCGGTGTCCGGGCGGGCCAGGTACACGTACTCGAAGACACAGCCCTTGGGCTTCGCTTCCGCGAATCGGGAGGAGCGCAGGCCGTTCTCGTCGACGGCGACGAACTCGCCCGGCTCGATCTCGCGGACGAAGCTCGCGCCGCAGATGTCCAGGGCGGCGGTCTCGGAGGCGACCACCCAGCCGCGCTCCAGCCGGCCGAGGACCAGCGGGCGGATGCCCTGCGGGTCACGGGCGGCGTAGAGGGTGCCCTCGTCCATGAAGACGAGAGAGAAGGCGCCCCGCACCTTCGGGAGGACCTGGTGGGCCGCCTCCTCGATGGTCAGCGGCTTGCCGTCCTCGTCGACCTGGGCGGCCAGCAGGGCCGTCAGCAGGTCGGTGTCGTTGGTGGCCGCGACCCGGGTGGAGCGGCTGTTGTTGTCGTTCGGCAGCTCGGCGACCATCTCGGCGAGCTGCGCCGTGTTGACCAGGTTGCCGTTGTGGCCGAGCGCGATCGAGCCGTGCGCGGTGGCACGGAACGTCGGCTGGGCGTTCTCCCACACGGAGGCGCCGGTGGTCGAGTAGCGGGCGTGTCCGACCGCGATATGACCCTGGAGCGAGCCGAGCGAGGTCTCGTCGAAGACCTGGGAGACCAGGCCCATGTCCTTGAAGACGAGGATCTGGGAGCCGTTGCTGACCGCGATTCCCGCGGATTCCTGACCCCGGTGCTGGAGGGCGTAGAGCCCGAAGTACGTGAGCTTTGCGACCTCTTCACCCGGAGCCCAGACACCGAAGACGCCGCAAGCGTCCTGGGGGCCCTTCTCGCCGGGAAGCAGATCGTGATTGAGTCGACCGTCACCACGTGGCACGCCACCGAGTGTAGGCGAGGTCGACCACTGGTCCGAATTGGGGATACGTGCCGTTAACACGCAAGGACTTTCCGATCACCTTGTCGGTTTCCGCGTTTACGCAGGTCAATGAGGTTCGCCCGAGGATCTGAGAGTCGGCGGCGGCACTGCGGGCGTCGGTCGCGGGCCGGTTCGCGGGGGGCGTGAGTGAGGTGTCGCACATCATCCGGGCGCGTTGCGGCTGAGGAGGATGCGGTCGCCGTCGCCGTCCGTGAGCGTCAGTTTCGCGTGTTGCGTCTTGGCGACGAGCGTGCCGGTGGTGAGCGCGCGGGCGAGCGCGCGCTCGAAGTCCATCCGGTCCGGGGCGCAGGCCATCCGGGTCGTGCGCAGGTTGCCGAAGGTGAGGTGGTCGCCGTGCACGGTGACCTGGGCGCTGAACTGGTTGCAGCCGAGGTTGCCGGCCGCCTTGCCGTCCGCGTCGATGCGCAGGCGGGCGGAGGCGGGCGCGTGCCGGGTCGTGCCGCCGACGGTGAGGCTGTCGACCCGCCAGTCGACGCCGGTCACGGGCTGCCGGCCCGGTTGCTGGACGGTCACCGCACCACTGTCCGCCCGCCCGCTGCCGCACGCCACCATGAGCGCGGCGAGCGAGGCGGCCACCGGCGCGAGGATCATGCGCTTCTTGTACCGGTTCATGGCGATTCGACGGCAGACCGGTCCCATCGGTTCCGCTACGACGTCAGGTTCCGCTACGACATCAGCGGCAGCAGCTCCCCGATGTCCGCCCGCTCCCCACTCGCGCTCACTTTGGCCTCCTCCAGGGCGTCCTTCCAGCTCAAGCGGCCGGTGGCGAGCCGGATCCAGGTCAGCGGGTCGGTCTCCACCACGTTGGGCGGGGTGCCACGGGTGTGCCGGGGCCCCTCGACGCACTGCACCACGGCGTACGGCGGCACCCGCACCTCGGTGGAGCCGCCGGGCGCCTTCACGGCGAGGGCGTCGGCGAGCAGCCGGGTGGCGGCGGCCAGGGCCTGGCGGTCGTACGGGATGTCCAGACCCGGTACGGCCGCGTTCAGGTCGTCGGTGTGGACGACGAGTTCGGCGGTGCGGGTGACCAGGTAGTCGTCCAGGGGCATGGCACCGGCGCTCGTCTGCAGGATCCGGGCGCCGGAGTGCTCCGCGAGCAGGGCGCGCAGGGACCGCTCGATGTCCGTGAGGTAGGCGCCGGGATCGGGGTGCTCGGCGGACAGGTTCCGGGTGAACTCGTCGATGGCGGCGGCGTTGGCCGAGGTGGCGAAGGGCCAGTCGAGCAGCACGGCGTCCGCCTTCGGCGGCTCGGGCAGGGCGAGCGATCGGTGGATCGCGGTGAGCGTCATGCCGATGTGCACGACCAGCTCGCGTACGGTCCACTCGCCGAGCCGGGTGGGCAGCGCGAGCTGCTCCTGGCTGAGGCCGCGCACGGCCTCCCGGACGTTTCCGAACTGGGCCAGGACCGCGGCACGGGTCTTGGCGGGGTCGTAGCTGCGGGCGCGCTTCTTGGCCGGTGGCATGGCGGTGAGCCTATGCCTTCACGGCGTAACCCTTCAGGCCGTTTTCCACCAGGCCGCGCCGCGCTCTTCGGTCCCACCGAGTACGGTTCCTTACCGCCACCGCCGCCGCCCTTCAGGTGGATCGGGTCAGGTGGCCCATGGCCGTACGTCATCTACAGCAGATCGAGGGGGTCATATCGGGAGGGCAGGGCGGAACCGGACGCGGTGCTCGCACCCGAAGCCCACTTCGCGGGCCACGGGGAGTGGGCGGACCGGCAGATCGGTGGCTACCGCGACATGCACACCGCGAACTTCGGTGAGAGGGTCTCCGTCCCCAACCCGATGAACATCGAACTGGACACGGAGATCCTCAAGAACTACGTCCGCTGAGCCGCCCCCAGCCCAGAGGGCCCCGCCCGGAATCCCGGACGGGGCCCTCAGCGGATGCGCTTACGCCAGCAGCGCCGGAATGGTCTCCTCGTGCGCCTTGCGCAGCTCCTCCAGGGACAGCTCGAACTCGCCCTGGATCTCCACCGAGTCACCGTCCACGACACCGATGCGAACCGCCGGCAGGCCCCGCGCACCGCACATGTCGTTGAAGCGGACCTCCTCCGAGCGCGGCACCGCGACGATCGCGCGGCCGGCCGACTCGGAGAGGAGGAAGGTGAAGGCGTCGAGGCCGTCGGGTACGACCAGCCGCGCGCCCTTGCCGCCGAGCAGCGCGGACTCGACCACGGCCTGGATCAGGCCGCCGTCGGACAGGTCGTGCGCGGAGTCGATCATCCCGTCGCGGGAGGCGGAGATCAGGATCTCGGCCAGCAGGCGCTCACGCTCCAGGTCGACCTTCGGGGGCAGGCCGCCGAGGTGGTCGTGGACCACCTGGGACCAGGCCGAGCCGCCGAACTCCTCGCGGGTGTCGCCAAGGAGGTAGATCAGCTGGCCCTCCTCCTGGAAGGCGACCGGCGTGCGGCGGGCGACATCGTCGATCACGCCCAGGACCGCGACCACCGGGGTCGGGTGGATCGCCGCCTCGCCCGTCTGGTTGTAGAGCGAGACATTGCCGCCGGTCACCGGGGTGCCCAGCTGCTGACAGGCGTCCGCCAGGCCGCGCACGGCCTCCGCGAACTGCCACATCACGGCCGGGTCCTCGGGCGAACCGAAGTTCAGGCAGTCGGAGACCGCGAGGGGCTTGGCACCGGTGGTGGCGACGTTGCGGTACGCCTCCGCCAGGGCCAGCTGCGCGCCCGTGTACGGGTCGAGCTTGGCGTAACGGCCGTTGCCGTCCGTCGCGATGGCGACGCCGAGGCCGGTCTCCTCGTCCACGCGGATCATGCCGGAGTCCTCCGGCTGGGCGAGGACGGTGTTGCCCTGCACGAGGTGGTCGTACTGCTGGGTGATCCACCTCTTGGAGGCCTGGTTGGGGGAGCCGACCAGCTTCAGGACCTGGTCCTTCAGCTCCTGCGAGGTCGCCGGGCGCGGGAGCTTGTTCGCGTCGTCGGCCTGCAGGGCGTCCTGCCAGTCAGGGCGGGCGTACGGGCGCTCGTAGGTCGGGCCCTCGTGGGCCACCGTGCGCGGGTCGACGTCCACGATCTTCTCGCCGTGCCAGAAGATCTCCAGCCGGTCGCCGTCGGTCACCTCACCGATGACGGTGGCGATGACGTCCCACTTCTCGCAGATCTCCAGGAACCGCTCGACCTTCTCGGGCTCCACGACCGCGCACATGCGTTCCTGCGACTCACTCATGAGGATTTCCTCGGGAGAGAGGGTCGAGTCGCGCAGGGGGACGTCGTCCAGGGTCACGCGCATGCCGCCGGAGCCGTTCGACGCCAGCTCGCTGGTCGCGCAGGAGAGGCCGGCGGCGCCCAGGTCCTGGATGCCGACGACCAGCTTCTCCTTGAAGGCCTCCAGGGTGCACTCGATGAGGAGCTTCTCCTGGAAGGGGTCGCCGACCTGGACGGCCGGGCGCTTCGACGGCTTGGCGTCGTCGAAGGTCTCCGAGGCGAGGATCGAGGCACCGCCGATGCCGTCACCACCCGTACGAGCCCCGTACAGGATGACCTTGTTGCCCGCGCCGGAGGCCTTGGCGAGGTGGATGTCCTCGTGCCGCATCACACCGATGGCACCGGCGTTGACCAGCGGGTTGCCCTGGTAGCAGGAGTCGAAGACGACCTCGCCGCCGATGTTGGGCAGGCCCAGGCAGTTGCCGTAGCCGCCGATGCCCGCGACCACGCCCGGCAGGACGCGCTTGGTGTCGGGGTGGTCCGCCGCGCCGAAGCGCAGGGGGTCGACCACGGCGACCGGGCGGGCGCCCATGGCGATGATGTCGCGGACGATGCCGCCGACGCCCGTGGCCGCGCCCTGGTAGGGCTCGACGTAGGAGGGGTGGTTGTGCGACTCGACCTTGAAGGTCACGGCGTAACCCTGGCCGACGTCCACCACGCCCGCGTTCTCGCCGATGCCGACGAGCAGGGCGTCCGACTGGGGCGCCTTCTCGCCGAACTGGCGCAGGTGGACCTTGGAGGACTTGTACGAGCAGTGCTCGGACCACATGACCGAGTACATGGCGAGCTCGGCGCCGGTCGGGCGGCGGCCGAGGATCTCCACCACCCGCTCGTACTCGTCCTTCTTCAGGCCGAGTTCGGCCCAGGGCAGCTCGACGTCGGGGGTCGCGGCCGCGTGCTCGACCGTGTCCAGAGGCGTCCGGCTCATGCGTTGACCAGCTTCTTGAGGATCGAGGTGAAGAACGGGAGCCCGTCGGTACGGCCCGTACCGACCAGCGGCTCCACGGCGTGCTCGGGGTGCGGCATGAGGCCTACGACATTGCCGGCCTCGTTGGTGATGCCGGCGATGTCGTTGAGCGAGCCGTTCGGGTTGAAGTCGAGGTACCGGAAGGCCACGCGGCCCTCGGCCTCCAGCTTGTCCAGCGTGTAGCGGTCGGCGACGTACCGGCCGTCCATGTTCTTCAGCGGGATGTGGATCTCCTGGCCGGCGCGGTAGTCGCTGGTCCAGGCCGTCTCCGCGTTCTCCACCCGCAGCTTCTGGTCGCGGCAGATGAAGTGGAGGTGGTCGTTGCCGAGCATCCCGCCCGGGAGGAGGTGGGCCTCGGTGAGGATCTGGAAGCCGTTGCAGATGCCGAGGACCGGAAGGCCGGCCTTCGCCTGCTCGATCACGGACTCCATCACCGGCGAGAACCGGGAGATGGCACCGGCGCGCAGATAGTCGCCGTAGGAGAAACCGCCGGGCAGGACCACGGCGTCGACCTGCTTGAGGTCCTTGTCCTTGTGCCACAGGGCGACCGGTTCGGCGCCCGCGAGGCGGATCGCGCGCTGGGCATCCTGATCGTCGAGGCTGCCCGGGAAAGTGACGACGCCGATACGAGCGGTCACTTGGCCGCCTCCGCCACTTCTTCGACCTTGACGGTGAAGTCCTCGATCACGGTGTTGGCGAGGAAGGATTCCGCAAGCTCGTGGATGCGGGCGAGCGCGGCCTCGTCGACCGGCCCGTCAACTTCCAGTTCGAAACGCTTTCCCTGACGGACGTCCGAGATCCCCTCGAAACCCAGGCGCGGCAGCGCACGCTGGACCGCCTGGCCCTGGGGGTCGAGGATCTCCGGCTTGAGCATGACGTCGACTACGACGCGTGCCACTGGCACTCCCGGTGGTGTGGTGCTGAGCAGGTTCCTGCAGTGTGTCTTCAGACTACCCGCACAAAATTTCTACGCGAGTAGAGTTGTAGGAAACTACGTGAGGCGCATCACGATCGGGTGTCGAAGCCGTACCGCCGTGAAAAGTTCTGGGAAAGTTCCACAGTCCGCCCCGTTCGCCTATTGTCTTCGGACACGCGGACGGATTTAGTCGGGCTTCACTTTGCATTGCCGAGCACTGTACAAATGAATTGGCAATAGCCGATACTCGGCACGTCATCGCCGGTGAGCTGTATCGACGTGCCGCACGAAGGGACCGATATTCGTGGCGCAAAAAGTCGTGGTCACGCTCTTTGACGACATCGACGGCTCGGAAGCGGCGGAAACGATCGCCTTCGGACTCGACGGCAAGTCGTACGAGATCGACCTGAACGAAACCAACGCCAGGAAACTGCGCAAGGCGCTCGCGCCCTACGTCGAGGCCGGCCGCAAGCGGTCGCGGTCCGGCAAGGCGTACAAGCAGACGGAGGTCGCCCCCGACCCGGCGGCCGTCCGCGCCTGGGCCCAGGCCAACAAGATGGACGTCCCCGCCCGCGGACGCATCCCCAAGAAGGTCTACGAGGCGTTCAGCGCCGCGCAGTGAGGCGTGCCGGGAGCCCTGGAGCCCGTCCGGGCGACCCGGCCCCGCAGGAGCCCGCGAAGGGGCGAGCCCTCAGGGTCCGTCAGCGGACCCTGAGGGCCGTGCACTTGGGCATACCGGGCACCGGGCGAAGCCGACTTGCGCGACCCCCCTGTTGATCAGCTAATGTCTGGGACACGCCGAGGGGCGAGGCCGAAAGGGCGAAACCCCGAGGAGCGTGCGGGTGTAGTTCAGTAGCAGAACATCCCCCTTCCAGGGGGAAGGCGCAGTGTGCGATTCCTGTCACCCGCTCCGGCACCGGTTGTCACGACCACTCTTGTGGATCAGGTAGGCTGGTGCTCGCACCGATCGGTGGGAGCCGGTCGGGAGCAGTGCGGACGTAGCTCAGTTGGTAGAGCGCAACCTTGCCAAGGTTGAGGTCGCGAGTTCGAGCCTCGTCGTCCGCTCGGGAGAAAGACCCCGGTCCAGTGGACCGGGGTCTTTTCGTTGCCCGTGATCCGCTCTGACATTTGTCATGCCGAGCGATGACACCGCGCACTGCCGACCCGGCCCGGCCGCCGGGACGCTGGCCTCATGCACTACGACGAACACGAACACGTGATTGAGGTCACCGACCTCAGGCGTGTCTACGGGGGCGGGTTCGAGGCCGTACGCGGAATCACCTTCTCCGTGGCACGCGGGGAGATCTTCGCCCTGCTCGGCACCAATGGCGCGGGCAAGACATCGACGGTCGAACTGCTCGAAGGGCTCGCCGCGCCCGCCGGGGGCCGGATCCGGATCCTCGGCCACGACCCCTACCGCGAGCGGGCCGCCGTACGGCCGCGCACCGGCGTGATGCTCCAGGAGGGCGGCTTCCCGGCCGAGCTGACCGTCGCCGAGACCGCCCGGATGTGGGCCGGGTGCACGAGCGGGGCCGGGCCGGGCCACAGGACGGCGGAGGTGCTGGACCTGGTGGGGCTGAGCGGGCGGACCGGCGTCCGGGTCAAGCAGCTCTCCGGTGGGGAGCGGCGCCGGCTCGATCTGGCGCTCGCCCTGCTCGGCGACCCCGAGGTGCTCTTCCTCGACGAGCCGACGACCGGGCTCGACGCGGAAGGCCGCCGGGACACCTGGGAGTTGGTGCGGGCCCTGCGCGACGCCGGCACGACCGTGCTGCTCACCACGCACTACCTGGAGGAGGCCGAAGGGCTCGCCGACCGGCTCGCCATCCTCCACGCGGGCCGGATCGCCGCCGCCGGAACCCCGGCCGAGGTCACCGCGGGCCGCCCCTCCCGCCTCTCCTTCGAGCTTCCCGACGGCTACTTCCTCGGGGACCTGCCACCGCTGGCCGACCTCGGCGTCTGCGGGCACGAGAGCGACGGCAGGGTCGTACGGCTGCGCACCACCCAACTCCAGCGGACCGCGACCGCCGTACTGACCTGGGCCGACCGCGCCGGGGTCGAACTGCGCGCCCTGGACATGCGCTCGGCCTCGCTGGAGGAGGCGTTTCTGGGAATCGCACGGGAGCAGGAGGCGGCGGCATGAACGGATTCACAGCGGGTGCGCGGGGGCGCGGCACGCACGAGGCCCAGACGAGAACGCGGGGGCGCGGCACGCACGAGGCCCAGACGGGAACACGGGGGCGCGGCACGCACGAGGCCCAGACGGAAACGCGCGGGCGCGACCGGGGAAACAGTGGCCGGGTGGTGGTCGGGCGGCGGCTGAGGGCGTTGGGGCGGGCGGAGCTCGCGCTGCTCGGGCGTAACCGGGGGGTCGTGTTCACCGCGCTGGCCGTACCGCTGCTGCTGCCGTTCAGTGTTCGGCCGGCCATCGACCAGCTGGACCTGAAGAAGCAGGGGCTGACCCTCGGCACCACCCTGCTGACGGCCGCGATCGGCTTCTCCTTCCTGTTCGCCGTGTACACCTCCCTGGTCAACACCTACGTCGCCCGTCGCGAGGAACTCGTCCTCAAACGGCTGCGCACCGGTGAACTCTCCGACGCCGAGATCCTCACCGGCACCGCTCTGCCCGTACTCGGCATCGGCCTCGCCCAGGCACTGGTGCTGTGCGCCGGGTGCGCGGTCCTGCTGCACACCGGCGCGCCCAGGGCGCCGTATCTGATCCTGCCCGGGCTGGTGGCCGGCTACCTGGTCAGTGCCGGGCTCGCCGCGCTCACCGCGTCCTTCACCCGGACCGTGGAGAGCGGCCAGGTCACCGCGCTGCCGCTGGTGTTCGTGTCGATGATCGGTTCCGGGATCATGTTCCCGACCGAGGTCATGCCCCGGCAGCTCGCCTCCGCCTGCGAACTGCTGCCGCTGTCCCCGGCGATCCGGCTCGTACGGGGCGGCTGGACCGGGCAGTTGAGCGTGCACGACACGCTCGGCGCCCTGGCGACCGCGCTCGCCTGGACGATCCTCGCGGTGTTTGCTGTACGACGGTGGTTCCGCTGGGAACCACGGCGCTGAGGAACGGGGGACGCGCGGATGGTGGGACGCATACGGCGCTGGCAGCAGCGGCACTGGGGCGAGCGCAGCAAGGCCGAGCGGGTCGAGCTGTACAGCGTCGTGACCTGGTACTGCACGGTCTGGTTCATCATGGGCTGCTGGGTGCTGCTGCCGCTGATCGGCGGCGGTCTCGCCCACCGGCCCGCGGCGCTCGCCCTCGGCGCCCTGCTCGCCCTCCTGGCGGTGCTGCAGTGCGCGCTGTCGAACCGGCTCACCAGGCCCGCGCTCGACCACTACCTGGGCCGCACCGAGCTGCCGGCCGGCACGCACCGCGCGCCGGCCGTCCTGCTGGCGCTGGCCTGCGCCCTGCTCGTGGCGCTCGCCGGACTGGACGCGGCCGAAGCGATGACGGTCCGGTTCGCGATCGGCGGCTTCGTGCTGCCGTACGGGCTGCTGTACGGACTCACAGTCCCGGTCGGGGTGTTCCTGCGCCGGTCGGCGGTGTTCACGGTCCTGCTCACGGCCGCCGTCGGGCTCGCCGATCACGACGGCGTCGGCCTGGTGGCGACCGCCGCGATCACCGCCTTCCAGGCGATCTTCGCGCTGCTCGCCGGCCGGTGCGGCGCCTGGACGCTGGCCGTCCTGTGGGAGGCGGAGCGCGCCCGCGAGGCGGAGGCCCGGCTCGCCGTCGCCGAGGAGCGGCTGCGGTTCGGGCGGGATCTGCACGACGTGCTGGGGCGGAACCTGTCGGTGATCTCGCTCAAGAGCGAGCTGGCCGTCCAACTGGCCCGGCGGGGGCGGCCGGAGGCCGTGGAACAGATGATCGAGGTGCAGCGCATCGCGCAGGACTCCCAGCGGGAGGTACGAGCCGTCGTACGCGGCTACCGGAAGGCCGACCTCGGGGTTGAACTCTCCGGCGCACAGGGCGTGTTGACGGCCGCCGGGATCGACTGCGAGGTCCGCGCGGAGCCGGCGGGGCTGCCCGGCGACGTCCAGTCCGCGCTCGGCTGGGTGGTGCGCGAGGCGACCACCAACGTGCTCCGGCACGGGGACGCCGGACGCTGCACCCTGTGCCTGGAGGTGTCGGAGGGGTGCGTGGTGCTGACGGTGGAGAACGACGGGCTGGCCGGAACCCCCGACGGGGGTGGGGGCTCCGGGCTCGCCGGGCTGCGGGAACGGCTCGCGGTCGTCGGCGGCACCCTGGAGGCCGGCGCGGTCGACGGGGGCCGGTTCCGGGTGGTGGCAGAGGTGCCGCTGAACAAGGAAGTGAGTGAAGTCACGTCATGAGCACACCGGTACGGCTGTTGCTCGCGGACGACGAGCATCTGATCCGGGGCGCTCTGGCCGCGCTGCTGTCGCTGGAGGACGATCTCCTCGTCGTCGCGGAGGCGGCCAGCGGACCCGAGGCGCTGGCGATGGCACGGGCCCACGCGCCCGATGTCGCCGTGCTGGATCTCCAGATGCCGGGCGCCGACGGTGTGAAGGTCGCCACATCCCTGCGCACCGAACTACCCGGCTGCCGGGTACTGATCGTCACCGGGCACGGGCGGCCCGGCCACCTGAAACGGGCGCTCGCGGCCGGTGTGCGCGGGTTCGTCCCGAAGACGGTCAGCGCCCAGCGGCTCGCCGAGATCATTCGGACCGTGCACGCCGGAAACCGTTATGTGGACCCGGAGTTGGCCGCCGACGCGATCGCCGCCGGGGACTCCCCGCTGACCGCGCGGGAGGCCGAGGTGCTGGAGCTGGCCGCCGACGGCGCGCCGGTCGCGGAGATCGCCGAGCGGGCCGGGCTGTCCCCGGGGACCGTGCGCAACTACCTCTCCTCGGCCGTCACGAAGCTCGGTGCCGAAAACCGTCATGCGGCAGTGCGTCTCGCACGCGGGCGAGGTTGGGTATAGTTGCTCTCGCGCCACGGCGCAACGCGGACGTAGCTCAGTTGGTAGAGCGCAACCTTGCCAAGGTTGAGGTCGCGAGTTCGAGCCTCGTCGTCCGCTCGGGAGAAAGACCCCGGTCCACTGGACCGGGGTCTTTTCGTACCCCTTGGCGCCCCCGGCGTACCCCTGGCACCCGGCGTACCCCGGCCCGGTGGGCCGGGGCTGCTTCGTGCCTACTCCCAGCGCAGGCCCGTCAGTCGCTCGTACGCCTCCACGTACTTCTGCCGGGTCGCCTCCACCACCTTCTGGGGCAGCGGCGGCGGGGGCTGCTCGCTCTTGCGGTCCCAGCCGGACTCGGCGGAGGTCAGCCAGTCCCGCACGAACTGCTTGTCGTACGACGGCTGGGCGCGGCCCGGCTGCCACTGGTCGGCCGGCCAGAAGCGGGAGGAGTCGGGGGTGAGGACCTCGTCGGCGAGGACCAGCGTGTCGCCGTCGAAGCCGAACTCGAACTTGGTGTCCGCCAGGATGATCCCCCGGTCACGGGCGATGTCCCGGGCCCTGGAGTACACGGCGAGGGTGGCCTGGCGCAGCTGGGCGGCGGTGTCGGCACCGACCTGGCGGGCGACCTCCTCGTAGGAGACGTTCTCGTCGTGCTCGCCGACCTCGGCCTTGGTGGCCGGGGTGAAGATCGGGGCGGGGAGTTCCGAGCCGTCGACGAGGCCTTCGGGGAGGGCGAGGCCGCAGACCGTACGGGAGTCGTCGTACTCGAGCAGGCCCGAGCCGGTGAGGTAGCCGCGGGCCACGCACTCGACCGGGACCATCTTCAGGGACTTGCAGACCAGGGTGCGGCCCGCCCAGTCGGCGGGGGCGCCCTCGGGCAGCTCGGTGCTGATCACATGGTGGGGGGCCAGGTCGCGCAGCTGGTCGAACCACCACAGGGAGAGCTGGGTGAGGACGCGGCCCTTGTCGGGGATCTCGGTGGGCAGCACCCAGTCGTAGGCGGACATGCGGTCACTGGCGACCATCACGAGGTCGCCCGCCTCGTTCTGGTACAGCTCGCGCACCTTGCCGGTGTGCAGGTGCACCAGGCCCGGAACCTGGATCGGCTCGGGCTTTTCTACGAATCCGGACACGGTTCCTCCCCGTGGTTCTGTCCAATGCCTCGATTCTCCCTTATGGGGGTGATGGGTTTCGGCCAGGGGGTCGTGTCGCTCCTGGTGATCAGAGCCGTTTGCAGATGCGGTCCAGGAGGTTCGCCGTGGCGCGCTGGATGCGGGGGTCCACATGGCCGGGGCGGTCCAGGGCCGGGGACCAGGCGAAGGTGCCGGAGGCGAAGACCCAGGCGCCGGAGGGGGCGCGGTACAGAGACGTCTCCTGGTGGCGCAGGACGCCGTCGTTGTCGGTGTACGGGGAGTGGGCGAGCAGGATGCGCTCCTCGTGCGCGGGCAGCGGGGTGCGCGGGAAGTACCGGTCGGCCTCGCCGGCGACCAGGCCCTCGATCTCGTCGCCCTCGCGCGCGCCGGTCGCCTCCCACAGCCAGTGCCCGGCGTTGCGGACGACCAGCGGGTGCGGCTCGGGCACCCGGCCCGCGTACTGGATGCCGACCAGCTGCTGCTCGGGCCGGTCGATCTCCCGCCACAGCACCGGCTTCCCCGGCCCCTTGCGTTTGCGGCAGGTCAGCAGCCGGTCCGGCACGCCGGACGGGGACGGGCCCAGCTCCACCTGCCAGTACATGGTGTTGGCGGAGAGGAAGACCAGCGAGGTGCCCCGGTCGCGGGCGTCCTCCACGGCCCGGCGCATCGGCACCGACCAGTACTCGTCGTGCCCGGGGAAGACCAGGCCCCGGTAGCGCCCGGGGTCGACGCGGCCGGCGTGCAGATCGCGGGCGTCGGCGTAGGCGAGGTCGTAGCCGTAGCGCTCGGCCCAGCGGATGAAGTCGTAGGCGTGACCGACGTGCAGGGGCAGGCCCGCCCCGGCGTACGGCCGGTCGAAGGAGACCGTGGTCGCCGCGTCGGCCTCGCCGAGCAGCCGGCCCTTGTCGTCCCACGCGTGGTAGAGGCTGGCGCCGGTGCGGCCGTCCTCCGGGTAGAGGTTGTACGCCTGCCAGGTGATGTCCGGCAGCAGCAGGAGCAGGTCGGCGGGGTGGTCGTCGCGGACCGTGAAGGGCACGTGGGAGCGGTGGCCGTCGGCGGTGGTGAGGACGGCCACATAGGCGCCGATGGGCCACTGGGCGGGCACCTGGAGGCGCCAGGAGAGCCACCAGTGGTGACAGGAGACGGTGCGGTCGGCGGCCAGCGGCGGGGGCTGGACGATGCCGGACAGGCGCGGGCTGGTGGTGATCTTCGCGGCGCCGTCGCCGCCGTAGTGGCCGATCCGGTAGATGTCGACGCTGAACTCCTGGGGCGGGTCGACCGTGATGTGGAAGTCGATCGCCTCGCCGGGCCTGACCGCGCCGGTCGCGGTGAAGCCCTTGATCTGGCGGTGCACGTCGTCGGCCGAGCGGGGTCCGGGCACGCGCGGGGCGGAACCGACGCCCTTGAGCGGCTGCGGGCTCGGGTCGACGTACCAGGGCACGACATGACCGGTGTCGTCGAAGTAGGTCTCACTGCCGCGCAGCCAGGGCACCGGGCCCTGGCCGAAGGGGTCCGTGACGGCGTGCGCGAGCGCTCCGGACTCCCAGCGGCGGATGTGGTCCGAGGCCATGGTCGCTCCCCTCCCTCATGCCCCCGTGTGGTCCTGACTCGGTGGTGCTCGCCGTGCTCGGTGGTACTCGGTCGTGCTCGCCGTGCTCCGTGGTGCGCGCGGTCCTCGGCGTCCTCGGCCGTGCTGTCGTATGTCGCACGCCCTTGCCAGGTGCGTGGTCGCTCCCAGCACATCACATAACGCACGGGCTCGGTCACTAGTCGTTGCGAATTGACCTGAAGTGGAAGACAGAGCTCCCGTTCCCGGTGGTCCTCAGACGAGCCGTACGGGCTTCTCGGGCCGTATTCCGGACGCGGCCAGCCAGTCGCGCAAGGGGCCCGGGTCTCCCTCCTCGATCAGGCTGAGGACCTTGGGCGCGAGGTCGGTGGCCCGCTCGCCGCCGAGGAGCAGGGAGGGGCCGTCCAGCCAGTCCAGGGCGGGGACCGCGCCGGCGGTGTCGACGGCCGCGCAGCACACCATCGCCGTGACGTGATCGGTGAGCAGGTCGCGGGCGGTGCGTGGGGGTTGCAGCGGGAAGAGGGGCAGGCCGCCGTCGTCCCACAGCGCGTGGTCGGGGGTGCCGCCGGTGGCGGTCGCGCCGGTTCTCGGGGCGTCGGCCTCCTCACGGGCGAGGGCGGCGGTCAGGCCGGCGGCGAGGGTGGCGCTGCGCTCGGTGCCGGCTGGGTCGTCGGCCGGTTCCGCCTCGGCCTCGCGGGTCGCCTGCGGCGCTTCGGCGCGGGAAGCGTCCGCCTCGGCCTCGCCTTCGGCAGGGATTTCGTTCCCACCCGCACCACCCGTGACCCTTTCGTCGTCGGGTGCGGGTGGCCCCTGTGGGGCGTTCTCGCCGTCGGCGGCCTGCGGGTCGGACGCTGGGGCGGAGGCGGGGGATCTCGGTATCGCTGCTCGGGTGCCTGGCTCGGTGAGGTGGTCCAGGACGCGGGCCAGGGTGGGGCCGCCGGGGTCGGGGGTCGTGGGGTCGAGGGAGGGGCGGACGCCCAGGGAGTCCAGGACTCTGTGCAGGCGGGCGGCTGAGGCGCGCCAGGTGCGGTCCACGACCTCCTCCGGATACGCCTGCCAGTCCACCGGCGCCCAGTCCGGGCCGGACTCCGCGGGGCCGCCGTGGAAGAGGCGGGCGGCGAGGAGGGACGCGGCCTCGTCCACGGCGCCCGGCTCCTCCAGCAGGTCGCATGCGGGCCGCTCGCCGAGCCGGGAGGTGAAGCCCTCGGCCAGGCGGTCCCGTCGGGACAGCTCGGTGAGCGCCGCCACCACGCCCGCGTCCAGCCGCGAGGGCCAGCGGCCCATGCGCCAGGCGGGCAGCGCGACCCTGGTCAGCAGCCGGTCCCAGCCCGCGTAGGCGAGGCCCACCTGCTCCTGGGCGACGATCCGCAGGCCGTAGTCGACGGCCTGCGCCCGCTCGGCCGCCGCAGCCGCGACCCCGCGCTCCATCTGCGTCGCGTGCTCCCGGCAGCCGCGCAGCAGCAGCCGGGCCACCCAGCCGAGGGCGGCGCACACGCCACGGGTGAGCGGGCAGCGGCCCGGTGTCGAGGCGACCGCGACCGCCGCGTCCAGGCCGCGCACAAAGCGCCGGGCGGCCGCTATGTCCGGGTGCGCCGAAGGGCCCGTACCGGCGATGACCGGGGCGAGGACCGCGCGCAGCTCGCCGACCCGCATCCACCACAGGAACGGGGAGCCGATGACGAGCACCGGCGCGGCGGGCGCGCGGCGGCGGCCCGGGCCCGCCAGCTCGTCCTCTCCGGGGGCGGGGCGCGGGGGCGGGCCGTGCGCCGAGTGCGTACGGTCCTCCAGCCAGCTGTCGCAGTCCGGGGTGAGCGCTATGGCCGAGGGAGCCGGCACGTCCAGCCGGTCGGCGAGGTCGCGCACCATCCGGTACAGGTCCGGGGCGGACTCCTCCGGGACCGGCACCGTCGGGCTGACGGCGGGGCGGGCCCGGGCCACGACCAGGGCGATGCCGGCGGCGGCCAGCAGCACCAGCACGGCGAGCACGCCCACGACCCAGCGGGTCACGTCCCAGCCCCGGCCGACGAAGTGGCCGGTGGAGCCGCCGGTCAGCAGGATCACCTCGGCGGCCGCGGGGAGCAGGGCCACGGCCAGCGCCCGGCCCCGGACCCGCAGTACGGCCAGGGCCCGGGAGCGCGCGGCCTGCGCGCCCATCTCCGCACCGATTCCGGTCACGTCCCGCCCTCACCCCCTCGCTGCCGATGCCGTGCTGTCCTGGTGGTGCTCACTCCCCCACTGTGGCACCCGCCACTGACATCGCAATGCCGGTGGGCCAAGTGCCGGAACGCTTGCGCGGCACCCTAGTTGGGGCCCCGGCCCCCGTCAGCCGTATGGCCGATTGCTCACTCGATGGAATGGCTTTGGTCAGAGGTGGGTGACAGACAGCAAAGATCAGGCCCCGGATCAGGGGATCCGAGGCCTGTGCCAGCAGGTGGGCGGGTCAGGCGTGCGCCGCCTCGGCCGCCGCCTTCGCTGCGATGTCGGTGCGGTGCTGGGAGCCGTCCAGGCGGATCCGGCCCACCGCCCGGTACGCCCGCTCGCGCGCCTCGGTCAGGTCCTTTCCGGTGGCGGTGACGGACAGCACGCGGCCGCCGGCGCTGACGACGGCGTCGCCCTCCCGCCTGGTCCCGGCGTGCAGCACGTACGCGTGCGGGGCGTCCTCGGCGGCCACCTCGTCCAGACCGGTGATCGGGTCGCCGGTGCGGGGGGTGGCGGGGTAGTTGTGCGAGGCGACGACGACCGTGACGGCCGCGTCCTCGCTCCAGCGCGCGGGCGGCAGATCGGCGAGGTTGCCGGTGGCGGCGGCCATCAGGAGGCCGGCCAGCGGGGTCTTCAGCCGGGCCAGCACGACCTGGGTCTCGGGGTCGCCGAAGCGGGCGTTGAACTCGATCACCCGGACGCCGCGGCTGGTGATCGCCAGGCCGGCGTAGAGCAGACCGGAGAAGGGGGTGCCGCGACGGCGCAGCTCGTCCACGGTCGGCTGGAGAACCGTCTGCAGTACCTCGTCGACCAGCTTCGGCTCGGCCCACGGCAGCGGCGAGTACGCACCCATGCCGCCGGTGTTCGGGCCCTCGTCGCCGTCCAGGGCGCGCTTGAAGTCCTGGGCGGGCTGGAGCGGTACGACGGTCTCTCCGTCGGTGATCGCGAAGAGGGACACCTCGGGGCCGTCGAGGAACTCCTCGATGACCACGCGGTCGCACGCGGCGGCGTGGGCCTTGGCGGTCTCCAGGTCGCCGGTGACGACGACGCCCTTGCCGGCGGCGAGGCCGTCGTCCTTGACGACGTAGGGGGCGCCGAAGGCGTCCAGGGCCTCGGCGACCTCCTCGGCCGTCGTGCACACGTAGGAGCGGGCGGTCGGCACCCCGGCCGCCGCCATGACGTCCTTGGCGAAGGCCTTGGAGCCCTCCAGCTGCGCGGCCTCCTTGGACGGGCCGAACACCGGGATGCCCGCCGCGCGGACGGCGTCGGCCACACCGGCGACCAGCGGGGCCTCCGGGCCGACGACGACCAGGTCGGCACCGAGGCCGACGGCCAGCTCGGCGACCGCCTTGCCGTCGAGCGCGTCGACCGGGTGCAGCTCGGCGGCCTCGGCGATGCCGGCGTTGCCGGGGGCGCAGTGCAGCGCGGTGACGTCGGGGTCGAGGGACAGGGAGCGGCACAGGGCGTGTTCGCGGGCGCCGCTGCCGATGACGAGGACCTTCACGGGGGTCAGCCTAATGGCAAGGTTGCCGAAGACCGGGGGGCGGGTTTGTTGGGGTTTCCTCCAAAGGGGGCTCCTGGGCGCGCCCGGCATGGAGTCAGGGGCGCCTGGTGGCTGTGGCGCCCTACTCGTTCGAGAACTCCTCCACCACCGTCGCCCCCAGCTCCCGCACGATCAGTTCGTGGCCGGACAGGGCCGACTCGTCCAGGTCGGGGTCGTCGTCCTCGGGGATGTCGTCCTCAGGGGCGACCGGGGGCGGCTCGGGCGCGGCGGCGGGCTGGGGCGCGGAGGTGGGCGCGGCGGGCCCTGCGCCGGGACCGGACTGCGGGGGTGCGGGCGCCTGCGGGGCGGGTTGCGGAGCAGCGGGGCGGGGCGCGGCCGGGGCGCCGTACCCTCCGCCGCCTCCGGCGGGAGCGCCGCCGTAACCACCTCCGCCGCCGAAGCCCGAGCCCCCGGCGGGCGAGGGCGCGGAACCGCCGCCGGACGGGTCGACGACCGCCTCGATCTTCCACTGCACGTTGAACTGCTCGGCCAGCGCCGCCCGCAGCACGTCCTCGCTGCCGCTGCCGGCGAAGTTGTCACGGGCGCCGGCGTTGACGAAGCCGAGCTGGAGGGTGGTGCCGTCGAAGCCTGCGACCTGCGCGTTCTGGCTGAGCAGGATCCAGGTGAAGCGGCGGCGGTTCTTGACGGCCTCCAGGATGTTCGGCCACAGCATGCGGGGATCGAGACCACCGGCGGGGGCGGCCGCGGGCGGTGCCACGGCCGCGGGGGATGCGGGCGGCTGCTGCTGGGCCGGGGCGCGACCGGGGGCCTGCCCCTGGGGCGCGCCACCCGCCGGTGCCGCCGTCGTGGGCCAGCCACCGGGGCGTCGGCCGCTACCGGCGGCAGCGGCGGTGGGCCAGGCGCCGGGAGCGGCGCCGGGGGACGGGTGGGAAGGACCGGCGGGGGCGGTGGCGGCAGGGGCGCCGGAAGGCGGCACCTGGGCCTGGGCGGCGGCGGGCGCGGGGGTGGCCGGAGGGGCCGGGGCGGCGGCCGCCGGAGCCGGTGCGGAGGCTGTCGGCGCGGGTGCCATGGGCGCGGCAGGTGCCGTGGGCGCGGGGGCGGCAGGACCTCCGACGCCGGGACCACCGGCACCCGGGCCACCGGCGGCAGGACCACCGGCACCGGGACCGTTGGAGGCCCGTACGGCCGCGCGGGCCGCCGCCGGGCCGCTGCCGGGCGGTACGGAGGCGGCGGCAGGCGGCATGGGTGCGCCGCCGTGGGCCTCCGGCCCGGGGACGTAGCCCATGGCGGGCGCGCCGGCGCCGCCCGAGAAGTGGACGCCGCGCTCGAGACGGTCGAGGCGGGCCATCACGGACCGCTCGTCGCCGTAGGCGGCGGGGAGCAGCACGCGGGCGCAGATCAGCTCCAGCTGGAGGCGGGGCGAGGTGGCGCCGCGCATCTCCGTCAGGCCCGTGTTGACGAGGTCGGCGGCGCGGCTCAGCTCGGCGGCGCCGAAGGAGGAGGCCTGGGCCTGCATACGCTCCAGGACGTCGGCCGGGGCGTCGAGCAGCCCCTTCTCCACGGCGTCCGGCACGGCGGCGAGGATCACCAGGTCGCGGAGCCGCTCCAGCAGGTCGGCGACGAAGCGGCGGGGGTCGTTGCCGCCCTCGATGACACGGTCGACGACCTCGAAGGCAGCGGACCCGTCTCCGGTGACGAAGGCCTCGACGACGGAGTCGAGAAGAGAGCCGTCGGTGTAGCCGAGGAGGGAGGTGGCCATGGCATACGTCACACCGTCCGCTCCGGCACCGGCGAGGAGCTGGTCCATGACGGACATGGAGTCACGCACGGAGCCCGCGCCCGCGCGCACGACGAGGGGCAGCACGCCGTCCTCGACCGGGATCTTCTCCTTCTGGCACACCTCGGCGAGGTAGTCCCGCAGGGTGCCGGGCGGCACGAGCCGGAAGGGGTAGTGATGGGTGCGCGACCGGATGGTGCCGATGACCTTCTCGGGCTCGGTGGTCGCGAAGATGAACTTCAGATGCTCCGGCGGCTCCTCGACGACCTTCAGCAGCGCGTTGAAGCCGGCCGACGTGACCATGTGGGCCTCGTCGATGATGTAGATCTTGTACCGGCTGCTCGCGGGGCCGAAGAACGCCTTCTCGCGCAGCTCACGGGCGTCGTCCACACCACCGTGAGAGGCCGCGTCGATCTCGATGACGTCGATCGAACCCGGGCCGTTCCTGGCGAGGTCCCGGCACGACTGGCACTCGCCGCACGGCGTCGGAGTGGGACCTTGCTCACAGTTCAGACAGCGGGCGAGGATCCGCGCGCTGGTCGTCTTGCCGCAGCCGCGCGGACCGCTGAACAGGTACGCGTGATTGACCCGGTTGTTCCGCAGCGCCTGCTGCAGCGGGTCGGTGACATGCTCCTGCCCGATGACCTCGGCAAAGGTCTCCGGGCGATAGCGGCGGTACAGCGCGAGAGACGACACGCATACGAGGTTAATGGCGCCCACTGACAACCGGTCCCGCCGCAGAACCCGGACCGCGGACCTCGGACGCCGGCCCCGGAACGCAAGGGCCCCCCACGCACCCGCCAGAGCCGACCTACCCTTGCTGCCTTCCGGCCCTGGGGGAGTTCAGTCAGATAGCGCCGCGTGAGGGGCTGCGCCCCACAGTACCCGATCGCGGCCCGCGGGCTGTACCCGACGGAGGCCTGCGGGAACGGGTTCGCGAGCACTCCCCTCGGTCATGTAATGTTTCCGGCGGAGGATTCGCCTAGAGGCCTAGGGCGCACGCTTGGAAAGCGTGTTGGGGGCAACCCCTCACGAGTTCGAATCTCGTATCCTCCGCAGCCGCCTGAAGAGGCGAAGCGAGGGCCCCGATCAGATTCTGGTCGGGGCCCTTGTCGTTGTCCCGCGAGCGGACGGCAACAGGTGTCACGGGGCGCCGCCGAGGGTCTTCGTGACACACCGCACACTCTCGCGCCGGGCGCTGTCGCACGACCGTTGATGCAGTGGGCGAACTGGTCCCGCACGGCGACCGGTCGCGATGGCGCCCATCGCGCTGAGCGCCGTGGGTGTGGGCCTCTCGCTCCTGATCCGCCCGCCGTCGAGCGCCGTGGCCGGTGTCGGCCGACTGACACTTGGTCTGATCCTGGCGATCGTGCTGCCCCCGGCGACCCGCATCGGCTACGCCATCTGCCCAATCGGCCTGCTGACCTGGCCCCGCTTCGCCGCTGCCCCGTGGGCCTGACGGGCCGCACCGACGCGTCCGCCCGGCCTACCGCGTCACCCGCACCGGTGCCGACACCGTCACCTGGTCCAGTGCGGACACGCGGACCGTCGCCTTCATCGTCCAGGTGCCCGGCAGGGGGACGTCGAAGGTGTCGCTGGACCAGTAGCCGCCGCGGTCGGTGACGCGGGTGTCGAGGGGGCCGAGGTGCTGGGCGGGCAGGGTGAGGGTGACGCGGAGTTCGGGGACCGTGGACAGGCCGCCGTCGGGGCCGTAGACCACCGCCTGGACGGAGGTGCGGCCGACGCGGCCGGGGTCCAGGGTGATCTGGACCTTGCCGTGGCCGCCGGGGGTGCCGACGTCGAAGGGGATCGTGGTGACGGACGCCGTCGGGATGCCGGTCGTCGGTGTTCCGGTCCGCGCCGCCTCGGCGGCCGCGCGGCCGGGGACCGTGCTCGTCAGCAGGGTCGTCAGGGCCAGCACCACCACCCCGACGGCCGCCTCCGCCAGCACCGAGCGACGCAGGGTGTGGAAGGGCGGGGGTGAGGGCGGGATGGGGCGCTCCGGGGGCTGCGGGGGCGGTGGAGGCTGTGGGCGCGGGGGGACCGTGACCGGTTCGGGGTGGGGGGCGGCTGCTGAACGGGGTTCCCGGGTCAGGCGGGTCGTCCAGGCGCGGGAGCAGGCCGCCGCCAGGAGCAGCGCGGTGACCGCCGCGAGTTTGGCCAGCAGGGTGCGGCCGTACGTCGTGTCCGTGAGCGCCTGCCAGGAGCCGAGGCCGCGCCAGGACTGGTAGACGCCGGTCACCACCAGGACCGTCACCGAGGCGAAGGCCAGGCGGGAGAAGCGGGCCAGGGTGGCGATGCAGGTGCGCCGCAGGGTGCGCAGGACGGCCGCCAGGCCACCCAGCCAGGCTCCCATCGCGAGCAGGTGGAGCGTGGCGGCGGTGATGGCCAGCGGGACCTGGATGCCCGCGGAGGCGTGTTCGGCCGCCGTCCAGGTCAGGGCGAGCGGCACGGAGAGGACCGCGGCCACGGTGAGCGTCGTACGGCGCGGGAGCCTTCGGCGGCGGGCCCGCAGGAACGCCATGCCGGCGGCGGCCAGGAGCAGCAGCGTCAGGCGGGTGAGCAGGAGGGCGCCGGGGCGGGTGGTGGCCGTGTGGGCAAGGGAACTCACGGAGAGCGCGGGCGAGGTGCCCTCCTCGTAGGGCGCCCGGAGGAGGTAGAGGGCCGTCGTGGCGGCGAGCAGGGTCCAGGCGGCGGCCAGTACCGGGGTGCGCAGCGGGGCCGCCGTCGGCGGGCGGCAGTACGCCACGAACGCCGCTGTGCCGAGGAGGACGGCCAGACAGAGGTAGGCGAGGTAGCGGGCGATGTTGTACAGGCCCGCCGTGACGGGGTTCTCCGTGTCGTCGGGCGCCGGGCTCGCGGCCGTCGCCGTGCGGGTGCCCACCGAGAAGGTGAGCGCTCCGGACACCGGGTGGCTGTCCGCGGACACCACTCGCCAGGCGACCGTGTAGGTGCCGGCGGTGAGCTTGGCCGGCAGCGGGACACGGGCCGTGTCGGAGTGGCCCGGGGCGTGCTCGGCGGGGCCCGTGAGAAGCCGGTGGTTGGTGGGGTCGTAGACGCGGAAGGAGTCGGTGAGCAGGCCGACCGATTCGGTGAAGGTCAGGGTGACGTACCGGGGGGCCGTGCGCAGGAGGGTTCCGTCGGCGGGGTCGGTCGTGCGCAGGGCCGCGTGGGCCGACGCGGGGGCCGCCGTGCCGAGCAGGAGGAGCAGGAGCCCCGCGCACAGCAGGGTCAGCCGTCGTGGCCGTCTCCGATGTCCTTCGCGCAGCAGCACCTCGTCCCCACCTCGTCCGCTCCGTCGCCGCGTGCCCTCGTACGACTACGCCGGGCACGCCTCGCCGCACGCCCTCCCTATGAGTACGCGGAGACCGGCCGGAGTGCTCACCAAGCCGGCCGAACCGAAGCGCCGTCCGCGGTCACCGGACCGGCCGAGCCAAACCACCACCGACGCTCACCAGGTCGGCCGCGCCGAGATCCCGCCGTCGACGGTCAGGTCGTGGCCGGTGATCCAGCTCGCCAGGGGCGAGGCCAGGAACACGCAGGCGTCGGCCACGTCCTCCGGGCGGCCCAGCCGGCCGGTGGGGACGGCGGCCAGCCAGCGGCGTACGCCGTCCGGCCAGGCCTCCGCCAGGCCCTCCCGGTGGATGAGGCCGGGCGAGACGCTGTTGACCCGGATGCCGTCGGGCCCGTACTCCAGGGCCGCCGCGCGGGCGTGCATGACCACCGCCGCCTTGGCCGCGCTGTAGTGGGCGTGGCCGGGCGCGGGGTGGCCGGCCTCGATGGAGGCGATGTGGGTGATGGTGCCGCCGCCGTGGGCGCGCATATGGGCGGCGGCGGCCTGGGTGCAGGCGAAGACGCTGGTGACGTCGGTGTCGACGACTGTCCGCCACTCGGCGGCCGTCATGCCGGGCAGGGGCTGGACTGGCTGGACGGCCGCGTTGTTGACGAGGGCGGTGAGCCGTCCGCCGGACCAGTCCGTCGCCTCCCGGACCAGACGGTGGCAGGCGTCCTCGTCGGTCAGATCCGCCCGCAGTACGACGGCCTCGCCGCCCGACTCCCTGATCCTGGCCGCCACTTCGCCGGCCGCCTCCACCGCCGTACGGCAGTGGACGGCCACCGCCGCGCCCTCCTCGGCGAAGCGCAGCGCGATGGCGCGGCCGATGCCGCCACCCGCGCCGGTCACCAGGGCGGTCTGTCCGGCGAGCAGGTTCAGCGAACTGCGGTTCATGGGCGGCACAGTTCCGCGATCCGGGCGGCCTCGGTCGGATAACGCGCCGTCAGGTCGGCCGCGTTCCCGTGTTCGTAGTCCGCGTAGGTGAATCCGGGCGCCATCGTGCAGCCGAAGAACGTCCACGCGCCGCCCGGCGCCACGCGCGCGCCCATCCAGGTGCGGGCGGGCACGGTGAGCTGGACATGCTGGCCGGACAGCGGGGCGGGGCCGAGCACGGCGGTGCGGGTGGTGCCGTCGGGGGAGAGCAGCAGGAGGTCGAGCGGGTCGCCGAGGTAGAAGTGCCAGATCTCGTCGGTGGGCAGGCGGTGCAGGGCGCAGAAGTCGTCCGCGGTGAGCAGGGCGACGATGGCGGAGCCCTCCGGGCGGCCGTCGGGCCGCTCCGGCCCCGCCCAGGTCTGCCGGAACAGTCCCCCCTCGCGGGGGATGGGTTCGAGGCCGTAGTGCGCGATCAGATCGTCCGGCGTCATCGTCACCTGCGGAAGGCTACCTCCCGCTCCAGGAAGGCGAGTTGGGCGTGCTTCTCCGGCAGGTACACGTCGGGGAGGTCCACCTCGGGCAGGACGACCGCCGGGCCGGGTACGAAGCCCTGGCGTTCGAAGCGGGCGATCGCCCTGGTGTTGCGGACGTCCGGGTCGACCACGAGCCGGCGCCGGTCCAGGACGCGCAGCGCTTGAAGTGCTCTCCCGGCTGAAGCCGGCAGATTCCCTCCTACCTTGCGGTGGCGGGCTTGACGCTGCGGGGGCGCCTGACGACTGCCCTTCCGGCAGCCGGGACGAGCGCGTGGCCCATCCGGTACAGGTGCAAGACGTTCCGTGCGGCGTTGTGGTCGGCGTTGTCGGACCAGCCGCAGCCTTCGTTCTTGCACACGAACACAGCCTGGGACTCCCGGCTGCCCGGCGTGGTGAAGCCGCACATCGAGCAGCGTTGGGAGGTGCCGGGGGCGGGAACCTTGTGCAGGGTGCCGCCGTGGCGGGCGGTCTTGTACGTCAGCATCGTCACAGTGCGCCCCCACGCCTCTTGGCTGATGGAGCGGTTGAGGCCGAACTTCTGGGCGACGTTCTTCACCGGGTTCTCGACGGTGCCTCTGGCACTCTTGACCATGTTCGGAATGTCCAGTTTTTCCACCACGATCACGCCGTACGTGCGGGCGAGGTGGGTGGTGATCTGGTGCTGCCAGTCACTCGCCCTGCGCTTGGCTGTCGCGCGGAGGCTTGCGATCTGGTCGTAGGTCCGCTTCAGCCGGTTGGAGGTTTTCTGGCCCGGCTTGCGGAAGCTCTTGCGGTGCGCGGCCCGCTGCTCCAGGCGGAGCAGCTCGGCCTTCTCGTCGGGGTTCAGCCACTTGTCCCGGTCGGCCGTGCCGTCCGGGAGACGGGCGGGGCGACCGTGGTCCTGGCGGTTGCCGTCGGACAGAGTGAGCGGGATGTTGACTCCGGCGTCGATGCCGACCTCGGGGCCGGTGTGCGGCTCGGGCGCGGTGTCGAGGGCGCGGTAGGTCTCGGTGGTCACCCGGCAACTCTCTTTAGGTTAGCCTCGCCTAACTCTCTCGGAACGTGATCGTACGCGAGGCGGGGAAGGGGCTGCGGACCACCCCGGCTGCGCCGCGCGCGCCGCCGGGCGACCATCGACGCATGGACGTCACCCTGCACCTCGCCCAGGACCCCGACGCCGACGCGCTGCTCGGGCGGTCCGCGCTCGCCGCGCTCACCGGCATGCTGCTCGACCAGCAGGTCCCGATGGAGTGGGCGTTCAAGGGGCCCCGGACCATCGCCGACCGGCTCGGCGTCCCGGCCGCCGGAGACCTCGACGCGCACGACATCGCCGCGATGGACCCCGAGGCCTTCGCCGCGCTGCTCGCCGAGAAGCCGGCCGTGCACCGTTACCCGGGCTCGATGGCCAAGCGCATCCAGCAGCTGTGCCAGTACCTCGTCGAGCACTACGACGGGGACGCGGAGGCGGTCTGGCGGGGCGTGCCGACCGGTTCCGAGCTGCTGAAACGGCTCGAGGACCTGCCCGGGTTCGGCAAGCAGAAGGCCCAGATCTTCCTCGCGCTGCTCGGCAAGCGGCTCGGCGTCACGCCGACGGGCTGGCGGGAGGCCGCGGGGGCGTACGGCGAGCGCGAGTCCTTCCGGTCGGTCGCCGACATCACCGGGCCGGAGTCGCTGGCGAAGGTGCGGGCGCACAAGCAGGAGATGAAGGCGGCGGCGAAGGCCGCGAAGGGGGGCGGGAAGTAACGGGAAGCAAGGGGGCGGGAAGTAACGGGAAGTAAGGGGGCGGGAAGTAGGGGGCTTCACCCGACCGGCCCTCCCCGATGGCCCGCCCGCCCCCGTCGTTCACAGCATGGACCATGACCGAGGCACCGAACAGCGGTCCGGAGTGGGGCCGGGAGTACGACGACCGGAACGTGCACGCGAGCGCGCCGCCCGGCGACCGGCGTGAACCCGAGCCGCCGTTCGAGGGTCCCCTGCACGCGCTGTCCCGGGCCGCCTGGCAGGTGGTGCTGGTCACCGGGATCGCCTCGCTGGTCCTCGGCGTCCTGGTGCTCGTCTGGCCCGGCGCCTCCCTGCTCGCCGCCGGTGTCCTGTTCGGGATCTACCTGGTGATCAGCGGCATCTTCCAGCTGGTCGCCGCGTTCGGCACGCACCGGGCGACCTCGCTGCGCGTGCTGGCCTTCATCAGCGGCGCCCTGTCCATCGTGCTGGGCCTGTTCTGCTTCCGCGGGCCGATGCAGTCGATCCTGCTGCTCGCCCTGTGGATCGGCATCGGGTGGCTGATCCGCGGGATCACCCAGACCCTGGCCGCCCTGCACGACCCCCGGATGCCCGCCCGGGGCTGGCAGATCTTCCTCGGGGTCGTCACCTTCATCGCCGGGATCGTGCTCATCGACTCGCCGTTCCGGTCGGTCGCCGTGCTGACCCTCGTGGCCGGCATCTGGCTGGTCGCGGTGGGCATCGGGGAGATCGTCACCGCGTTCGGCATCCGGGGCCGCGCCAAGGCCGTCCCCCACACGGTGTGAGCGGCGGCGTGGGCCGCGCCCGGCGCCCGTACGCCGTGCGGGCGGATCTCCGGCCCGGCATGCTGCACTCCCCGCACGCCCCGGGGACGGATCCGACGTGAGCAGGACCGCTCGGCCCTGTCGCCGAACCACCGCCGTCCGCCGAGGCCTTCGCGGCGGGCCTCGCGTCCGCCGCGACGGGGGTGCCACCGCCCGAGCCCGTGTCGTCCCCCGGAGCCGTACCTGGCTGCGGGTGCTCGTGCTGCTGCTCGCCTTCTGGGTGCCCGGCGCCCATGCACAGGCCCAGGCGGCTCCCGCGCTGAGCGCGTCCGCCGAGGCCTTCGGGCACGACGGCACCGATGTCTTCGACGCGCTCCTACGCCCGCCCGCCCACGCCGTCCACCGGGCCGACCTGCCCGAGCGCCCCGCACCCCTCCCCGACCCCGCACCCGCCCGGCCTGCGGTACGGCCCCGCCCCGGCACGCCGGGGGTGCCGTACGCCCTGCCCCTGCTGCTCCGCACGGTGGTCCTGCGCTGCTGACGGACCCGCGCCCCCGCGAAACGCCGGTCACAGGTCAGACAGCTCGGACACTCGGACACAAGGAGCAGCACAGCCATGCCCATGGATCCCTACGCCGTCCTGCGCGCCCTGCTGCGCGCGGAGGCCCGGCGGGCGACGGCACCCCAGCCGGAACGGAAGAAGGAAGAACCGCAGCGGCCGCCCGAGGCCCGGGACGACCGCTGAACCGGCACCGGCGGAGGCGGGCGCCACCGCCTCCGCCGGGCTGCGCCGTGCGTGCCGTGCCAGGCGCCGGGCCGCGTGGCATGCCGGGCGCTCCGGACCGTGCCGTAGGTGCCGCGTAGTGCGTTCCGGGCGTGTCGTGCGTGCCGGACGGGACTCGGGAGGTCCCGCCCTCGGCCGTACGGAGGAAATCCGTCGTGTCGTTCGACCGGAGGGTCCCGGTCCGGTCGGCGCCGGTGGCGCGGCGTACCCGATAGCACTACTTGTGACCCATTTGCCGGATCTTTTCAGGGGTCGCACTCGGCCGCCATGGCTGCGCCCGGAAGGTCTTGACCGGTAGGCTTTCCGTGTGATCTTCAAGCGCATCGGAAACGGCCGGCCGTACCCCGACCACGGCCGGGAAAGCACCCGGCAGTGGGCGGACGTCGCGCCGCGCCCGGTCCGCCTCGATCAGCTCGTGACGACCAAGGGGCAGCTCGACCTGGAGACCCTCCTGGCCGAGGACTCGACGTTCTACGGCGACCTCTTCGCGCACGTCGTGAAGTGGCAGGGCGACCTCTACCTGGAGGACGGGCTGCACCGCGCGGTCCGCGCCGCCCTCCAGCAGCGCCAGGTGCTGCACGCGCGCGTGCTCGAGCTCGACTGACCCGGCGCGACACGGCCGTTGACCCTTGACCCTTTCGGGTTCCGCTGAGCGGCATCGACTGATCATCTAATAGGCAGCGCCGCTCGGGCGCACTACGCTGCGCCCATGAGCATGCTCACTCCCCCTGGCATGGGCGGCCAGTACCGGATCACGGGGGACAAATACCCCCGGATGCGTCCGCCGCGCCGACGCGCCAGGCTCGTGGCCGCCGTGGTGGCATCCGTCGCCGTGCTCGGCCTGATCGGCTGGGGCACCCTGCAGCTCATCGACGTCTTCACCGGCGGCACCAAGAAGAGCACGACGGCCGGCCCGAAGACCGGCTGCCACACCAAGGCCGATACGGCCGCACAGGTGAAGTCCCTGCCGAAGCCGGGCCAGATCACCGTGAACGTCTACAACGCCACCGCGCGCACCGGGCTGGCCAAGTCCACCGCCGACGAGCTGAAGAAGCGGGGCTTCCGCATCGGCTCCGTGGGCAACGCGCCCGGGGAGTACGACAAGAAGGTGAAGAGCGCCGGGATACTCCTCGGACCGCCCTCCGCCCAGAACACCTCACTGGCCGTACTGGGGGCGCAGCTCACCGGCGCCGAAGAGCGCGCCGACGCCCGCAAAGGCACCGACGTCGACCTCGTCCTCGGCGACGCCTTCAAGGGCCTGGAGCAGCCGGCGGCCGCGGAGCAGGCGCTGACCAAGCTGACCGCACCCGCACCCGCACCGACGGCATCCACGAAGAAGAGCTGCTGAGAAGAAGAGCTGCTGAGAAGCGCTCCCGCCTACTCGGCCGCCCCGTAGAGCCGGTCCCCCGCGTCACCGAGCCCCGGCACGATGTACCCGTGCTCGTTGAGGTGGTCGTCCACGGCCGCCGTGACCACCGTCACCGGCGTCCCCGCCAGCTCCCGCTCCATCAGCTCGACGCCCTCGGGAGCGGCGAGCAGCACGACGGCGGTCACGTCGTCGGCGCCGCGCTTGATCAGCTCCTGGATCGCCGCGACCAGCGTGCCCCCCGTGGCCAGCATCGGGTCCAGGACGTACACCTGGCGGCCCGAGAGGTCCTCCGGCATGCGCGAGGCGTACGTGGAGGCCTGCAGCGTCTCCTCGTTGCGGATCATGCCCAGGAAGCCCACCTCGGCGGTCGGCAGCAGCCGCACCATGCCGTCCAGCATGCCGAGGCCGGCGCGCAGGATCGGCACGACCAGCGGCCGCGGCCGGGCCAGCTTGACGCCGGTCGTCGGCGCGACCGGCGTCCGGATGTCGACGGCCTCGGTGCGCACGTCCCGCGTGGCCTCGTAGGCCAGCAGGGTGACCAGCTCGTCGGCGAGCCGGCGGAAGGTCGCGGAGTCGGTGCGCTGGTCGCGCAGCGTGGTGAGCTTGTGAGCGACCAGGGGGTGGTCGACGACGTGGAGACGCATGCCCCTAACGGTACCTGCGCCCCGTACCGCCCCGCTCTGGCGTCAAACCGCCCGTCCGAGGGAAAGTGGGACCGGGGTGGTGTGTGACGTGCCTGACCTGTCCGACCTGCCCGCGGGCGCGGGCGGTCCCGAGAATGCCGGACCCGGGGCACCGGAGACGGACGCCGAGCGGCGGCGCCGCCGCGCCCGGTTCCTGCGCGACCTCGCCGAGGCCCGCGCCCTGCGCGCCCGGGTCCAGCCGCGACGCGCCAAGGCCGCGCGACTGCGCCACGCGATGCGCATGCGGACGTTCCGCTGGTAGGGAGGAACCCCCATGAGCTCGGCACTGTAGGGAAGTTCTGGGTAAAGAAGATCCACGCGCGGACCCGAATTTGCGCGGTGGGCGTGCGTGAGTCCCCGGAAAAGCCGCGTACGATCCGCAGGTGGCGGCAACGAACGCGCAAGACACAGGGAGCCGAAGACGTCCCCTGACAGCCATGTTTCTGCCACGATTCCGAGTGGGCGGGGCTCGGAGCCCAAGCCGCCTCCGCCCAAGTACCTCCGCCGGGGGGACCCCCAACCGGCACGCCTATGACCAGTGGGAGAGTCACGGTGTACTTCGCCGCACTGCTCGCGCGCACCGAAGACGGGTGGGAAGCGAGCGACACAGAGCTCGACGATGTGGAGACCCTGTCGGATCTTGCCGACCTGGCCCGGGAAGCCTCTCCCGAAGAGGACACGGTGCTCGTGCTGATCGAGCAGGAGGACGCGTGGTTCGGCGTGGTCCGCGTGGACGGTGAGGACGACCCTCGCATCTACGTCTCGGACGCGGCCGCCGCCCAGCGCAGCGCGTACGGCGAGCTGCTGCTCACCGACGAGCTGCTCGGCCGGGAGCCGGGTGCCGACGACGGCCCCGACCTGGACTCCCTCGACCTCGACGGCACGGAGGACGGCGAGTCCGAGTCCGACGAGGACGACGAGGAGGTCATCGCCGCCGACGCCGTTCCGCACAGCCCCGTGGGTGACAGCCAGATCCTCGACGACCTGGGCATCAGCGAGAAGGAGCTGCGCTCGCTGGACGCCGAGGACGCGCTGGGCACGATCGCCGAGGCCCTGGGCGCCTCGGAGGTGCTGGAGACCGTCCGCTGACCGTGCAGAGGCCGGCCGCCGCACCGGACCCGGTACGCGACCGCTGGCGGCCGTCGATGCGACTCGCCCTGGCCGAGGCCGAACGGGCCGTCCAGGGCGGGGACGTTCCCGTCGGCGCCGTCGTGCTGTCCCCGGACGGTACGACGGTGCTCGCCGTCGGGCACAACGAGCGCGAGGCCACAGGCGATCCCACGGCCCACGCGGAGGTCCTCGCGATCCGGCGGGCCGCCGCCCTGCTCGGGGAGTGGCGGCTGGCCGGCTGCACGCTCGTGGTCACCCTGGAGCCGTGCACGATGTGCGCGGGCGCGATCGTCCAGTCCCGCCTGGACCGGGTCGTCTACGGCGCCCGGGACGAGAAGGCGGGCGCGGCGGGCTCGCTGTGGGACGTGATCCGCGACCGGCGCCTCAATCACCGTCCGGAGGTCGTCGAGGGCGTTCTCGCGGCGGAGTGCGCCCGCCTCCTCACCGAGTTTTTCCGGGACCGCTAATACCGATTTCAGAGCACGACCCACCTTGCTGTAAGGTCTCCCTCGGTAGCGTGTCCGAGCGGCCGAAGGAGCTCGCCTCGAAAGCGAGTGTGGCGCAAGTCACCGAGGGTTCAAATCCCTCCGCTACCGCTCGAAGAAGGGCCCCGTCGAAAGACGGGGCCCTTTTCGTCGCAAGCGACCCCTGTGCATGCCGTAACGGACCCTTGACCACAGGGCGGGGCAAATGACCCCCGGCGGCGGGCCGTTGGTCCCCAAAAAGGGCCTGAAGGTTACACTCGCGGCCGGCAGCAGGGGCGCACGGACAGGGGAGGCCGCGGTGGCGGTGAACGCCAAGAAGATCGCCGTATACGTGCTCGTGGTCTTCGCGCTGTACGTGATCATCACGGACCCGCCCAAGGCGGCCCACTACGTCCAGATAGTCTTCGAGGGCATATCGGACGCGGCCAAGGCCGTGGGCAACTTCATGACGTGGGTCGCCAACGGCGGAAAGAACTGAGGTACACCCCATGATCCGCCACCTGGTCCTCTTCAAGCTCAACGAGGGCGTCGAGCGCGACGATCCGCGGGTCGTGGCGGGCGTGCAGGCCTTCGAGGCCCTCGGCGGCCAGATCGAGGAGCTGCGCTTCTGGGAGTGCGGCTGGAACATCAGCGACCGGCCGATCGCCTACGACTTCGCGATCAACTCGGCGGTCGAGGACGCCGACGCCCTGGGGCGCTATCTCGAGCACCCGGCCCATCAGGCGGGCGTCGCGCTGTGGCGCGAGTTCGCCACGTGGGTGATCGCCGACTACGAATTCTGACCACTTCCGCCCGGAAGCCCCCCGCCGCAACGGCGGGGGGCTTTCCTGCGTCTCAAGCCCCAACTTGTCGATGTTTGAACACAACACGGGGTTATCGGGTGCTTGCACACGGTGCACATGTCTTGTGATGCTATGACCGCTTTTGACCGATCATTGAGAGACGAAGAGGTGGCGTTGACCGTGTCGGCCAGTACTGCGCCGCCCCAGGAGGAGGCGGACGCCCCCGCCCCCGCCCCCGCCCCCGCTCCCGTGACCCCCGAGAAGCGGCGCGGTGCCGACACCCGAGCCCTCACCCAGGTGCTCTTCGCCGAGCTGAAGCAGCTCACCCCCGGCACGCCGGAGCACCACCGGGTGCGCGGGGCGCTGATCGAGGCGAACCTGCCGCTCGTGCGCTACGCGGCCGCCCGCTTCCGCTCCCGCAACGAGCCGATGGAGGACGTGGTCCAGGTCGGCACCATCGGCCTGATCAACGCCATCGACCGGTTCGACCCGGACCGGGGCGTGCAGTTCCCGACCTTCGCCATGCCGACCGTGGTCGGCGAGATCAAGCGGTACTTCCGGGACAACGTCCGCACGGTCCACGTGCCGCGCCGGCTGCACGAGCTGTGGGTGCAGGTCAACAGCGCCACCGAGGACCTCACCACGCTCCACGGCCGCTCCCCCTCCACCGCCGAGATCGCCGAGCGGCTCAGGATCACCGAGGAGGAGGTACTGAGCTGCATCGAGGCGGGACGCTCGTACCACGCCACCTCGCTGGAGGCCGCGCAGGAGGGCGACGGACTGCCCGGCCTGCTGGACCGGATCGGCTACGACGACCCGGCCCTGGACGGCGTGGAACACCGCGACCTGATCCGGCATCTGCTCGTCCAACTCCCCGAGCGCGAACAGAGAATCCTTCTGCTGCGCTACTACAGCAATCTCACCCAGTCACAGATCAGCGCGGAACTCGGCGTCTCCCAGATGCACGTCTCCCGGCTCCTCGCCCGCAGCTTCCAGCGGCTGCGCTCGGCGAATCGAATCGACGCCTAGAAGCGCTCGAGGCGGAGCACAGCGGGCGCACGGAAGCACGCCCGGGATCACCGCCTGCATCGCAAACCCGATCGATGCATCACCACGGCGGGCGAATCGCTCACCAGCGCAGATGCCGACAGTTGGGACCCGAAAAAGCGTCAGACCCCTTCTTTCCAGGGCCGATTCGCATCTCGCATGTCGACATGTCACTACAGCGTGTTGCCGACATGTGACATTCTGCGGGAGACGCGTTTGCCGGGCCTTCGGCGCCGGTATTCAGGTGAAGGCTGCGTTGGCCGAAAGGCCGCGCCGCCACGACCGTCCCGCGACCCAAAGGGGGTGGCATGTCCGCAGAACAGGGCAGCTCGAAGGTGCTGGCGCCCGCGACGAGCGAGGCAGCGCCCAAGGAGCTCGACGCTCTCGACGTCCTCGACGGCATCGAGGGCGTCACGGCCCTCGACGCCGTGCCGGCCCCGCCCGCCCCGGCGGCCGCCGACCTCCCGGCGCCCGCCGATCTCCCGGCCCCGCCGGCCTCGGGGGACATCGACACCCGCACCCTGTCCCGCTCCCTCTTCCTGCGGCTCGCCGCACTCGACGAGGACAGTCCCGAGCGGGCCTATGTCCGGGACACCCTGATCGAGCTGAACCTGCCGCTGGTCCGCTACGCGGCCGCGCGCTTCCGCTCCCGCAACGAGCCGATGGAGGACATCGTCCAGGTCGGCACCATCGGCCTGATCAAGGCGATCGACCGCTTCGACTGCGAACGGGGCGTGGAGTTCCCGACGTTCGCGATGCCGACGGTGGTCGGCGAGATCAAGCGGTTCTTCCGGGACACGTCCTGGTCGGTGCGCGTCCCGCGCCGCCTCCAGGAGCTCCGTCTGGCCCTCACCAAGGCCAGCGACGAGCTGTCCCAGAAGCTGGACCGCTCCCCGACGGTGACCGAGCTGGCCGCCGTGCTCGGCGTCTCCGAGGAGGACGTGGTCGACGGCCTCGCGGTCGGCAACGCCTACACCGCCTCCTCGCTGGACTCCCCGGCCCCCGAGGACGACGGCGGCGAGGGCTCGCTCGCCGACCGGCTCGGCTACGAGGACACGGCCCTGGAGGGCGTGGAGTACCGCGAGTCCCTCAAGCCCCTGCTGGCCAAACTCCCGCCCCGGGAGCGCCGGATCATCATGCTCCGCTTCTTCGCCAACATGACCCAGTCCCAGATCGGCGAGGAGGTCGGCATCTCCCAGATGCACGTCTCCCGGCTGCTGACCCGGACGCTGGCCCAGCTACGGGAGGGGCTGATCTCGGACTGAGGGTTCAGTTCTGACGAGCCGTCAGTCACACTGTCCCGATGTTGCGGGCAACAGGGGCGAGCGGGACGGTCGGATCGACACGTACGACATGGACATGTGGCCGCCGAGGCGCCGTTACGGCAGCGTCGGCGGCCGTCGTCGTCCTGGGCGGGGTCCTGGCCGCATGCGCCGCGGCGAACGGCCCCGGCGGCGGCTATGTGGCCGTAGGTTCGGGACAGCACGGTCCGACGGCCGCCGCGCCCACAGGGTCGGTGACGCTGGTGCCGCTCCAGGGAGCGCAGAGCGGAAGCGGCGGCGCCGGCTCACCCGGCAAGGCCGCGCAGCCGGAGAGCGCCGGCCCCTCGGGCACCCCGGGGCAGACCACCACCGACCCCGGCGGCGACGCCTCCCCCGGCACCCCGAGCCCGGCCGGCGAAGGAGCAAGCGGCGGCCCGGTCGGTCGTACGACACCGCCCGCCGCCCCGCCGGCCCGGGCCCCCAGCGGCAGCACGGCCCCCACCCCCGCCGCGCTCTCCTGGGGCACCCCGGCGACCGGGCCGACGGATCAGCGCTGGTGCCAGAAGGTGACCGTGGGCTTCAGCAACTCCGGGGGCACGGCGGTGCGTTCGGGCACCGTGACCTTCGGGACGCACATCATCGGCGCGCTCGGTATCGACTGGGGGACGGTCGACTCCGCGGTGGACCTCCCGGTGCCGATCGGGCCGGGCGCGCACGAGGACCACACCTGGACGGTGTGCGTCGACGCCTGGCGCGTGCCGCTCGGCATGCACATCGAGACGCGGGACGTGTCCGTCCGGTGGAAGTGATCGCCGGGAGCGGGTGCTACTTCAGCGCCAGCCAGGCGACGCCGGCCACCACGGCGAGAGCCACGATGACACCGATGATCACGCCGACGCGGGGCCCGGAGGAGGCCGCGGCCTGCTGCTGGCGGCCCTGCGGGGCCTCGTCGACGAACGCGCGGAACATCTGAGTGCTACCGGCGGGGTCGTAATTGCCCTGGGGGCCCTGGGTGTTAGCCATGGCCCGAGACACTAGCGAATCCGCGTGACCGACCCAAGTGCGGGGCCACCGGGACAGACGGGGGCACCCCACCCGCACCGACCTGCACATTTACGGTTGCAATACTTGCCTTTGCCACGTTTTTACGCGGCTGGATCCCCTGTTTATTTGCCTGCAGCAACCAATCAGGGCTAAGGTTGCCTCAAGCAACGAATACGGGAGGTGTGATGGCCGAGCAGGCGCAGTTCGAAGAGCTGGCACGTCAGCTCAGCGCCGTCGGAGCCGTGAAACGGGACATGGGCCGGATCCTGCCGCCCGGCTGCCCGGCCGGCTCGGCGGCCGTGCTGACCCTGCTCGGCCGCCACGGAGACATGCGCATGAGCAAGCTCGCGGAGCTGCTCGCCGTGGACATGTCGGTCACCAGCCGGCATGTCGCGCACGTCGCCGCGCGCGGCTGGATCGAGCGGCACCCGGACCCGGCGGACAAGCGCTCGCGCATCCTGCGCCTGACCCCCACGGGCCTGGAAGAACTGGAGGAGCTGTCCCGGCGGACCACGCAGCTGCTCGCCGAGCGGCTCGCCGACTGGACCGACGACGAGGTGGCCCAGCTGATCCAGCTGATGACCCGCCTGCGCGCGTCCTTCGGCGACTGCCGGTCCGCCCCGGTCCGGCTCCCGGCCGCCGCAGCCGCCCCGTAGTCGCAGAGACCACCCGTACACCCGCAAGCACGTAAGAGAAGGAAGCCCATGGCAACGACCACACCAGCCGGTGTGCGGGCTCACGCCAAGCACGGGGGAGGCTCCTCGGCGGGCCACGCCCCGATGACGCACCGGCAGATCATGGAGGCCCTGTCCGGGCTGCTCCTCGGCATGTTCGTGGCGATCCTGTCGTCCACGATCGTCTCCAACGCCCTGCCGCACATCATCGGTGACCTCGGCGGCGGTCAGTCCGCCTACACCTGGGTGGTCACCGCCGCCCTGCTGTCGATGACCGCGGCCACTCCCCTGTGGGGCAAGCTCGCCGACCTGTACAGCAAGAAGGCGCTCGTCCAGATAGCCCTGGTCATCTACGTCCTCGGCTCGATGGCCGCCGGTCTGTCGCAGAACGCCGGCATGCTGATCGCCTGCCGTGTCGTCCAGGGCATCGGCGTCGGCGGTCTGTCGGCCCTGGCCCAGATCGTCATGGCCGCGATGATCTCCCCGCGCGAGCGCGGCCGTTACTCCGGCTACCTCGGCGCCACCTTCGCCGTCGCCACCGTCGGCGGCCCGCTGCTCGGCGGTGTCATCACCGACACCTCCTGGCTGGGCTGGCGCTGGTGCTTCTACGTCGGTGTCCCGTTCGCCTTCATCGCCCTGATCGTGCTGCAGAAGACCCTGCACCTGCCCGTGGTCAAGCGGGAGGTCAAGGTCGACTGGGGCGGCGCGTTCTTCATCTCGGCCGCCGTCTCGCTGCTGCTGATCTGGGTCACCTTCGCCGGTGACAAGTACGACTGGATCTCCTGGCAGACGTACGCGATGGTCGGCGGTTCGATCGTCCTCGGCGCGCTGTTCGTGCTCGTGGAGTCCAAGGCGAGTGAGCCGATCATCCCGCTGCGCCTGTTCCGGAACCGCACCATCACCCTGGCGTCCCTCGCCTCCCTGTTCGTCGGTATCGCGATGTTCACCGGCACGGTGTTCTTCAGCCAGTACTTCCAGCTGGCCCGGGACAAGTCCCCGACCATGTCCGGCGTCATGACCATCCCCATGATCGGTGGCCTGTTCGTCTCCTCCACCGTCTCCGGTCAGTTCATCACCCGCACCGGCCGCTGGAAGGCGTGGCTGGTCAGCGGTGGCGTCCTGGTGACGGCCGGCCTGTGCCTGCTCGGCTCCATCCGGTACGACACCGCGTACTGGAAGATGGCGATCTTCATGGCGCTGCTGGGTCTCGGCATCGGCATGATGATGCAGAACCTGGTGCTCGCCACGCAGAACCAGGTCGCCCCCTCCGACCTCGGTTCGGCCAGCTCCACGGTCACCTTCTTCCGCTCCCTCGGCGGTGCGGTCGGCGTCTCCGCGCTCGGCGCGGTGATGTCCCACCGGATCACGCACTACGTCCAGGACGGCATCTCCGCCCTGAGCCCGAAGTACCAGGCGGCCCTGGCGGGCTCCAGCTCCACCGACAGCATCCCGGACATGGGCAAGCTGCCGGCGCCGCTGCGGACGCTGCTTCAGAGCGCCTACGGCCACGGCATCGCCGACGTCTTCTTCATCGCCGGCTGCCTCGCCGCCCTCGCCTTCCTGATCACCCTGTTCATCAAGGAGGTCCCGCTGAAGACCAAGGGCGCGCTCGCCCAGGCCGCCGAGGCCGACGCCCCGGCCGCCGCCCCCGTGGAGACCGCTGTGGAGACCACCGTGCAGGAACCCGCACAGCAGCAGGTGCCCAGCTGGGCCGCCCCCGTCGTGTCCGACACCTCCGCCCAGGCACCGGCCACGGCCGCGGCGCCGGCGGCGACCGCCGTCGCCACCATCGACGAGCCCGGCACGGGCGGCGGCACCCCGGTGCACGGCTTCGTCCGCGGCGCCGAGAGCGTCCCGGTGCCGCAGGCCGCGGTCACCCTGATCTCGCTGTCCGGCCGCCAGCTGGGCCGCGCGGTCGCCCAGGCCGACGGCTCCTACTCGGTCGACGCCCCCGGCACGGGGTCGTACGTCCTGATCGCCTCCGCCGACGGCTACCAGCCCCAGGCCTCCACCGTCGTGGTGGGCGAGGAGCCGGTGTCGTACGACATCCTGCTCAGCGGCACCAGCGGGCTGACCGGTGTGGTCCGGGCCGCCGGGAGCGCGCTGCCGGTCAAGGACGCCATGGTGATCGTCACCGACGTCCGCGGCGATCTGCTGGCCACCGCGGCCACCGGGGAGCAGGGCGACTTCGCCTTCACCGACCTGGTGCCGGGCGCGGTGACCATGGCGGTCAACGCGAGCGGCTTCCGCCCGCGCGCCCTGCCGGTCGAGATCGGCGCCACCGGCCTCACCCGGATCGAGATCGACCTGGACGCCGGCGCCCGCCTCCAGGGCGTCGTCCGGGCCCCGCACGGCCCGCTGGCCGACGCCCGGGTGACCCTCGTCGACCAGGCGGGCAACGTGGTCGGCACCGCCACCACCGGCACGGACGGCGCGTACGCCTTCACCGACCTGGACAGCGGCGAGTACACGGTCATCGCGACCGGTTACCCGCCGGTGGCGACGGCGCTGACCGTGGCCGGCACCGGGGTCGACGGGCACGAGATCGAACTCGCCCACCCCGGCGAGTAGTTCACTCCCGGCCCGTGGCACACATACCGTCGTGTGTGCGCCACGGGCCGGTTTCATACGACCAATTTGTAAGGCTTTGCAGGGAGAAAACGGGATGGGACTGACCGCGAAGATCCGCACGCGGGACGGGTGGGCCGTGTCGCACGCGGTCGTCACGGTGACCGACATGACCGGCACGCAGGTGCTGCGCGCCGAGACGGACGCCGAGGGAGCCGTACGGGACGCCACCGAGCTGGCGCCGGGGGCGTACACCGTGATCGTGACGGCCGTCGGCTACGCGCCCGCGGCCTCCTCCGCGATCGTCACCGCGAGCGGCCGGGCCGAGGTCGGCACGGTCACGCTGGCCCGTCAGGGCGGCACCGAACTGCCGCCGCCCGGGCCCTGGACCATCGACCCGGTGCACTCCTCCGTCGCCGCGGTCGCGCAGCACCTGGGGATCTCCAGCGTGCACGGCCGGTTCACGGAGTTCGGCGGCACGATCGAGATCGCACCGGACGACGTCACCAAGTCCCGTGTCGAGGCGGTGATCAGTGCCGCGTCCGTCGACACGGGCAACGGCATGCGCGACGGGCATCTGAAGTCCGCGGACTTCCTCGACGTCGAGCAGCACCCGGAGATCACCTACCGCTCGACGGGCCTGACCCAGTCGGGCCCCGACCGCTGGACGGTCCACGGCGAACTGTCCATGCACGGCGTGCTCCGCCCGGTCGACCTGGACCTCGCCTACCTCGGCACCGGCGCCGACCCGTGGGGCGGCACGCGGGCCGCGTTCCGCGCGACGGCCGAGCTGCACCGCGAGGACTTCGCGATGAACTACAACCAGGTTCTCCAGGCGGGCATCGCGGCGATCGGCACGACACTGAAGGTGGAGCTGGACATCCAGGCGGTACAGGGAGATTCCCTGCCCGCGGTCTAAGGTGCTGGCATGGCACCGAACATCGCTACCAACACCCGTGTGTCGCTGGACGAGTTGCTCGCCTTCGTACGGCCTCGCCATCGCGCCCTGCTCATCACGCGCCGTGCCGATGGCGGGCCGCAGGCCTCGCCGCTGACCTGCGGGGTCGACGACTCGGGGCGGATCGTCGTCTCCACCTACCCCGAGCGGGCCAAGACCCGTAACGCCAAGCGGGACGCCCGGGTGAGCCTGGTCGTGCTGAGCGACGAGTGGAACGGCCCCTGGGTCCAGATCGACGGCACGGCCGAGGTCATCGACACGCCCGACTCGGTGGAACCGCTGGTCGAGTACTACCGCAACATCGCCGGCGAACACCCCGACTGGGACGAGTACCGAGCGGCCATGGTGAAGCAGGGGAAGTCCCTCATCCGGGTGACCCCGAAGCGGTGGGGGCCGGTGGCCACCGGCGGCTTTCCGGCGCGGCTGAGCAGCGACGACTAGTGCGGTGACGCCAAACGTTCACTGGGTTGGGCCGAGGTCTTCCCTCTGCCAGGGATCAGGGAGACCCTGGACGTCGGAGGGTGACATGACATGGACTGGCCCCGGCAACGCCGACGAGGTGACGGTTCCCGACGTGGTCGGGCTGATCGTGACCCGCGCACGGGACGTTGCGTGGGAGGCCGGCCTGGTGATCGCTGCCGGCGATCCGGACGGGCCGCCGGTCCGGGCGCTGACCTGGCCAGGAGTCTGGGTGGTCACCGCCCAGCGCCCCGCCCCCGGCTCCCGGATGCGCCGCCGAGGCTCCCTGGTGATCGATTTCAAGGAACTGCCTGACGGTGAGTCTGGGGATCGGGAACCGCGCCGCCCGTCGCCCGATCTGGACGTGCTTGCTGCTGAGCTGGACCCCGAAGCAGAGCCAACACCGCTCGACACGCCCGGCGGGCGGAGTCCGGCGCAGGAGGGGTAGCCGGGCTCAGCCCCGGCCGACCATCGCCTCGATGCCGGCGATGAGCAGTTCCAGGGCGAAGTCGAAGTCCCGGTCCAGCATCTCGCCGACCGTGTCCCCGCCGCGGGCCGCCATGAGGTCCTTCGACTCCTCGACGACCTCGGCGGTCCCCGGGGCCTCGGTCACCTGGGCCATGGCGTGTTCGTAGTACTCGTCGGGACTCAGCCCGGTGTCCGCGATCCTGGCGAAGAAGTGGCCCTCGATCGTGCCGAAGCCGTACACGAACTGGAAGACCGCCGAGATCGCCCCCATCACCCCGTGCGCGGGCAGCCCCGCCCGGCGGACGACCCGCTGGACCGCACGGGAGAAGGCCAGCGAGTTCGGGCCGATGTTGAGGTAACGCCCCGCCAGCGGCGACAGCCAGGGGTGGCGCACCAGCAGGGCCCGGTACTCGACCGCCAGCCCGCGCAACTGCTCACGCCAGTCCTCCCCCTCGGCGTCCGGATCCGGCAGCCGCAGCTCCCCGAAGGCCGCGTCCAGGGCGAGTTCGAGCAGGTCGTCCTTGGTGTCGACGTACCAGTACAGGGACATCGCGGTGACGTTCAGCTCCCCCGCGAGGCGCCGCATGGAGAACTTCGCGAGGCCTTCGGCGTCCAGCAGTCGTACGGATGCGTCGGTGATCCGCGCCCGGTCGAGCCCGGAGGGCTGCCCGCCACTGCGGCCACCACGGCGGGCCTTGTCCTCCAGCCACACGCTGGCTCGCGCCGACCGACCTGCGTCCTTCACCACCGGCGCACCTTTCTGATTTCCGCCCACTGGTCCAACTTAAGGGGCGCGGGGCTGAGCTCTTAGGCAACCTTCCGGTCCGCCCGCTTCAACAGCCCCGCTGCCACGAACCCACCCAGCAGCACAGCAACCGCCCCCACCATCTGACCGGCTCCGAGCGCAGCGGACAACGACTCCCCCGACGCCACGGACGAGCTGAGCACAGCACCCAGAACGGCAACACCAAGTCCGTTCCCGAACTCGGCAAGGGTGCCGTTGACACCGGCCCCCACCCCGGCCTTCTCCGGAGGGATCGCGCTCATGATCGCGTGCGCCATCGCCGGATTGGCCACCGCGCACCCCGCGCCGATCAGCAGCAGACCGAGCAACGTCCCGGCGTAACCGTCGGAGACGACCGCGATGGCCACCAGTCCGGAGGACATGAGCGCCATCCCGAGGGCGATGGACACCGGCGTACCCAGCCGGCCGGACCACTTCGCCGACAGGCCGGTGAAGTTGAGCAGCACCACGGTCAGGGCGAGGGGAGCGGTCCGCAGGCCCGCCTCCAACGGCCCGTACCCGAGCACGAACTGCAGATGCTGGGTCAGCAGGAACAGCGCGCCGCCCATTCCGAACATGATGAGCACGACGCCGGCGACCGCGCCCGTGAAGCGCCGGTCCCGGAAGAACTGCGGGTCGAGCATCGGCTCGGCGACCCGGCTCTCCCACCAGGCGAAGGCACCGAGCACCAGCACTGCCACGGCCGCCGTACCGAGCACCCGCGGGGAGGTCCAGCCGTGCGGCGGGCCGGAGATGATCGCGTAGACGAGCGAGGCCATGCCGATGGTGGACAGCAGCGCGCCGAGCAGGTCCGGGCGGTCGCCGCGAGGGTTCTTCGACTCCGGTACGAGGGCCGTGACCGCGACCAGGGCGAGCGCCGCGACCGGGAGGTTGACCAGGAACATCGAGCCCCACCAGAAGTGGTTGAGCAGGAAGCCTCCGATCACCGGACCGGCCGCGAAACCCAGCGCGTTGACCGCGCTCCAGATCGCGATCGCCTTCGGCTGCTGCTCGGGGGTGAAGATCTGCATGGCCACCGCCAGCGTGGTGGTCACCAGCAGGGCGCCGCCGATGCCCATACCGGCCCGCGCGGCGATCAACTGGCCGGTGGACCCGGCGAGTCCGGCCACCAGCGAGCCGGTGCCGAACAGGGCGAGCCCCGCGATGAGCATCTTCTTGCGGCCGTAGCGGTCGGCGGCGCTGCCCGCGGTGAGCAGCAGCCCGGACTGCACCAGGGAGTAGGCGTTGATCATCCACTGGATGTCCGAGGTGGCCGCGTGCAGTTCGCGGGTGAGCGAGGGGATGGCCACGTTCAGGACGGTGTTGTCGAGCAGCACGGTGAGCTGGGCGAGGCAGATGACGCCGAGGATCAGCCAGCGCTGGGGGTGGCCTTGGGAGGTCTGGGACGGAGAAGCTTGGGACACGGACATGTCGTACACCGTATAGGGCCTCCTATACGGTGTACGACACCTTTTTCTGCCAGCCGAATTCCGCTGGTCAGCCGCTCTTCTTCCGGGTGAGGTCGTAGAAGGTGGCCGAACCGACCGTGACCTTCTTGAAGGTGCTCTGGACCCACGAGCTGATCTGGGACGACGTGCCGCTGCTGCTGCCGCCCATGCCCCCGCCCATGCCGCCGCCAGCGATAAAGTAGTGGATCTTCCCTTCCGCCACGTACTTCTTGAACTGCGCCAAGGTCGGGGACGGGTCGGTGCCGTTGAAGCCGCCGATCGCCATCACCGGGTCACCGGTGGCGAGCTGATAACTGGCCGCGTTCTGGGAACCGATGGACGCGGCGACCCAGGTGTACTTCGAGGCGTCCGCCGCCAGCAGCTTCTTCGCGGCGGAGGACACGGTCGCGCCGTTCAGCAGACCGCCGGCGCCACCGCCCATCCGGCCGCCCTCGCCCATCGGACCGCCGCCGGGCAGGCCGTTGCCGGTCCGGCCCTGGCTGTTCTGGCCCTGCTGTCCCGGCATGCCACCGCCGAAGCCACCGCCACCGCCACCGGGGAAGCCGTTGCCGTTCTGCTGACCCTGCCGGCCCTGCCGGCCGGGCATCGCACCGCCGAAGCCGCCGCGCATGCCGCCGCCCCCGCCACCGGGCCCCCGGCCGCCGCCGAAGCCCATCATGCTCGCGCCCGCCGGACCCGCCGTCGGGATGGAGCCGGTGTGTGCGGAGTCCACCGTGCTCAGGGTGTACGCCGTCGGACCGGCGAGCGCGGCCACCAGGCCCAGCGCCGCCACCCCGAGAGCCAACTGCCGGGAGATCCGGCCGGCGAAGACCAGGCCCAGCGCGGCCGCCATTCCGCCGATCAGCACCAGCCACTTCAGCCAGGGCAGATAGGTCGAGGTGCGGTTGAGCAGGACGTAACCCCAGACCGCCGCCGCCACCACGGACGTGGCGAGGGTGATCGAAGCCCAGGTCTCCCTGCGCCGCTCCCACAGCAGCCCGGCGCCCATGCCGACGACGGCGGCGAGGTAGGGCGCGAGCGCCACCGTGTAGTACTGGTGGAAGATGCCCGCCATGTAGCTGAAGACCGCCATGGTGATCAGCAGCGAGCCGCCCCACACCAGGAACGAGGCCCGCGTCACGGACGTACGGCGCAGCTTCCGGGTCGCCCACAGGCCCGCGACCAGCAGGATCAGCGCGGCCGGCAGCAGCCAGGAGATCTGGCTGCCGATCTCGGAGCTGAACATCCGGTCCCAGCCGGTCGCACCCCAGCGGCCGGAGCCGTTGCCGCCGCCCCCGCCGCCGACGCTGCCGGTCTCGTCGCCGTTGATGCGGCCGAGACCGTTGTAGCCGAAGGTCAGCTCCAGGAAGCTGTTGTTCTGCGAACCGCCGATGTAGGGGCGGGAGGAGGCCGGCCACAGTTCGACGATCGCCACCCACCAGCCGCCGGCGACGACCAACGCGACCGTGGCGAGGGCCAGTTGACCGAGCCGCTTGCTCAGCCTCACCGGACCGCAGACGGCGTAGACGATCGCCAGCGGCGGCAGGATCAGGAAGGCCTGCAGCGTCTTGGCGAGGAAGGCGAAGCCGATGGCCGCCCCGGCCGCGACCAGCCACCTCGTCCGGCCGTCCTCCACCGCCCGTACGACGAAGTAGCAGGCCAGCGCCATCAGCAGGGCCAGCATCGCATCCGGGTTGTTGAACCGGAACATCAGCGCGGCGACCGGGGTGAGCGCGAGCACCGCGCCCGCGACCAGACCGGCCACCGGGCTGAACCGGCGGCGTACGGCGGCGTAGACGACCGCCACCGTGCCGACGCCCATCAGCACCTCGGGTGTGAGGATCGCCCAGGAGTTCAGGCCGAAGATCCGGACCGACAGCTCCATCGGCCACATGAAGGCCGAGGGCTTGTCGACGGTGATGGCGTTGCCCGCGTCCAGCGAGCCGAAGAAGAACGCCTTCCAGGACTTGCTGCCCGCCTGCACGGCCGCCGAGTAGAAGGAGTTGGCGTAACCGGACGCGCTGAGGTCGTACAGGTAGAGCAGGAGGGTGGCGGCCAGCAGGCCGAGGAGGGCCGGGCGCACCCAGCGCGGGTCCTCGGGCCGGCCGCGCCAGAGTCTGTGCACGAACGGCTGCTTGGCTCCGCCGGCCCGGTGCGGCTGCGGGGGAGCGGTGGGGGGCGGCCCCCACACGGCCGTACCGCTCTGCTGGTCGTACTGCGTGGTCATCGGGCATCCCCCGGGTCGGTGTCGTGCGGGCGCACCGGCTGCAGCCGCATGGTGGCGTCCGTCTGGGTCTGGGTCTGGTACGGCCCGTACGACGGGTGCGGCACCGGGCGCTGGGGCAGCGGCGCGTACGGAGCGTTCGTGCTGTACGGCGGGGTCGTGCCGTACGACGCGTTCGTGCCGTGCGACGGGGCGACCGCCGTCGGGCCGGTGCCGGAGTCGTCGCGGTCCGGGAACACCCAGGCGCGGAAGAGCAGGAACCGCAGCACGGTCGCGGCGAGGTTGGCGGCGATGAGCACCGCCAGTTCGGTGGAGTGCGCCGGGTGGTCGCTGGCCGCGTTCAGGGCGGCCAGGGAGCCACTGGTCAGCGCGAGACCGATACCGAAGACGACCAGGCCCTGCGCCTGGTGCCGTACGGCGCCGCCCCGGCCGCGCACCCCGAAGGTGAGCCGGCGGTTGGCGGCCGTGTTGGCGACCGCCGAGACCAGCAGCGCGAGCGCGTTGGCGATCTGGGAGCCGGAGAACTGCCGGAAGACGCTGTAGAGCAGGAGGTAGAAGAGGGTCGACAGGCCTCCGACGACACAGAAGCCGACGAGCTGACGGGCCAGCCCCGTGGGCACGTTGGTCAGCTCGCGGTCACGCGGGTCGTCGCCGAAGGGCCGGGTGAGCCGGTCCAGCGGGAGCGAACCGGTGGCCAGCGCCCTGCCGACCCGCCACACGCCCTTGAGGTCGTCGGTCGCGGTCTTGACGATGTGCACGGTGGAGTCCGGGTCGTCGACCCAGTCGACCGGCACCTCGTGGATCCTGAGCCCCGCGCGCTCGGCCAGCACCAGCAACTCGGTGTCGAAGAACCAGCCGGTGTCCTCCACCAGCGGCAGCAGCACCTGTGCCACATCGCGCCGGATGGCCTTGAATCCGCACTGGGCGTCGGAGAAGCGCGCCTGGAGCGAGCCGCGCAGGATCAGGTTGTAGGCCCGGCTGATGAACTCCCGCTTGGGACCGCGCACCACCCGGGAGGTGCGGGCCAGCCGCGAGCCGATCGCGAGGTCCGAGTGACCGGAGATCAGCGGCGCCACCAGCGGCAGCAGGGCGTTGAGGTCGGTGGACAGGTCGACGTCCATGTAGGCGAGGATCGGCGCCTCGGACGCGGACCACACGGTCCTCAGGGCCCGTCCCCGGCCCTTCTGCTCCAGGCGGAAGTTGGTGACCTCGGGGATCTCCGCTTCCAGCCGCGCGGCCACCTGCGGGGTGGTGTCCGTGGACGCGTTGTCCGCGATCGTGATGCGGAACGCGTACGGGAAGGTGCGCGTGAGGTGCTCGTGCAGTCTGCGGACGCACGGCTGGAGGTCCTTCTCCTCGTTGTAGACGGGGATCACTACGTCCAGGACAGGCGTACCGGCGTCGCCGGCCGGGAGGTGCTCCCGCGCCGGCAGGGTGCCGGGAGAAGAGTCGGTTCGCATGGAACCGACTCAACTCAAGTGCCCTGTTGCACCCGTGTGGTGGCGCTGTGCTGTGCCTGTGAGTGCGATTGCCAGTCGGTTTCGGGCGCGGGCCGCGGGACGGTGGGGACGAGGGCCGGCAGGTGCACGGTGAACACGGTCCGGCCCGGAACGCTGTCGACGGTGACGGCACCGCCGTGCGCGGCCGCGACGGCCTGCACGATGGCGAGCCCGAGCCCGGTGGACCCGGTGGCGCGCGACCGCGCGGAATCCCCTCGCGCGAACCGCTCGAAGACGTGCGGCAGCAGATCCGCCGGAATCCCCTGCCCGTTGTCCTCGACGTCGACGCACATCCACGGCCCGCGCCGCTGCACGCGAGCGGTGACGGTCGTACCGGGCGGGGTGTGCTTGCGCGCGTTGCCGAGCAGGTTGACCAGCACCTGCTGGATCCGTGCCGCGTCCGCCGACACGAGGGCGGGTTCGTCGGGCAGGTCCAGCCGCCAGTTGTGGTCCACGCCGGCCGCACGGGAGTCGCTGATGGTGTCCACGACGAGCGGGATCAGATCGGTCTGCTCGAACTGGAGCGGCCGGCCCGCGTCGAGCCGGGCGAGGAGGAGGAGATCCTCGACGAGGAGGGTCATCCGGCCCGCCTCCGACTCGATCCGGCCGAGGGCGTGCCGGGTGTCGGGCCCGACCTGCTCCCGCCCGCGCCTGGTGAGTTCCGCGTATCCCCGGATGGAGGCCAGGGGTGTGCGGAGCTCATGACTGGCGTCGGCGACGAACTGCCGTACCCGCATCTCGCTCTGCTGCCGTGCGTGCAGGGCGCCGTGCACATGGTCGAGCATCCGGTTGAGCGCGGCACCGACCTGGCCGACCTCGGTGTGCGGATCGCACTCGGACTCCGGGACCCGCTCGCTGAGGTTCACCTCGCCTGTGTGCAGCGGGAGTTCGGAGACCCGGGTGGCGGTGGCGGCGACCTTGCGGAGGGGGCGGGTGGCCACGCCGACGAGCACGTATCCGGCGATGCCGGCGGCGACGAGACCGGCGGCGGTGACGCTGACCTCGATGAGGATCAGGGCGTTGATGTTGCCGTCGACGTCCGCGGTCGAGAGGGCGACGTAGAAGCTGCCGTTGGGTCCGGTCCTGTACTCGACACGGTACGAACCCAGGCCCGGCAGGTCGACGGTCCGCACGGTCCCGTCGATCTGCGGCACGCCGGAGAGGGCGGCGCGCTGGGGGTCGGTGAGAGGCCTGGCACTCATCTGGAAGTCGGACTGGGACTTCTGGCCGCGCCGGGCGTCGGTGATCCTGCCGTTCTCGACCTTGGCCACGACCGGCGGGCTCGGCTGCGGTGCGTGGGTGACGAAGTCGGTCAGATCGATCGGCTTCGGCTGCCCGTAGTGCCCGTCGATCCCGTCCCTGCCCAGCTGCCCCGGCGGCCCGAACTGGCCCGACGCCCGGGAGCCGACCTCCTTCAGCTGGTCGTCCAGCTGACCGTACAGATGGGACCGCAGCGCCAGCGTGGTGACCGTGCCGATCACCGCGCACACCACCGCGATCAGTACCACCGACGCGACGACGAGCCGGGTCCGCAGGGTGCGCGGCTGTCCCGGCCGTCGCTTCAGTTGCTTCTGTCGCTTGCGGGGACCCGGCCGTCGTCGTCCGCTCATGACGCGGCGGGCTTGATCAGGTAACCGGCCCCGCGCCGGGTGTGGATCATCGGCTCGCGCCCCGCGTCGATCTTCCGCCGCAGATAGGAGATGTACAGTTCGACGACGTTGGCCTGTCCGCCGAAGTCGTACGACCACACCCGGTCCAGGATCTGCGCCTTGCTGAGCACGCGCCGCGGGTTGCGCATGAGGAAGCGCAGCAGCTCGAACTCGGTGGCGGTGAGGTGGATGGACTCCCCGGCCCGTGACACCTCGTGACTGTCCTCGTCCAGCGTCAGGTCGCCGACGACGAGCACGGAGTCGGACCGTCGGTCGGCCGCCCCGGACCTCCGGATGAGCCCCCGCAGCCGCGCCACGACCTCCTCCAGGCTGAACGGCTTGGTGACGTAGTCGTCGCCGCCGGCGGTGAGCCCGGCGATACGGTCCTCCACCGCGTCCTTGGCGGTCAGGAAGAGGACGGGCACGTCCGGCAGTTCGCGCCGCAGCCGCCCGAGGACGGTCAGCCCGTCCATGTCGGGCAGCATCATGTCCAGCACGACGGCGTCGGGCCGGAACTCACGGGCGGTCTGGATGGCTCCCTGTCCGTCGCCCGCACTCCTGATCTGCCAGCCCTCGTAACGAAGGGCCATGCTCAGCAGTTCGGTGATCGACAGCTCGTCGTCCACCACAAGCACTCGGACGGGGCTCCCGTCCGGCCTCAGCAGTTCGGTGCGCCCCTGGGGCGAGGTCGTGGTCATGGTGCACACCCTGTCGGGGTCCTCTGAGAAGAGGCTTTCCCGAATCTGTGATTTGCCTGAGAAACACACAGGCGCCTCTCAGGCGGCCCCTGGGAAACGCTCACTCCCGCGGCTCACTCCCGCGACTCACTCCCGCGCGAAGGCGTGCGCGTGCTCGACCCTGGCGATGTGGATCGCGTACCGCTCGTACCAGCGCTCCCGGCCGCGCCGTTTGGCCGCGAGGTGCGCCGGGTGGTCCCGCCACCGCTCGATCCCGGCGAGGTCCCGGAAGTAGGCGACGGAGATCGCGAGTCCGCCGGGGGTGTGGGCGAAGTCCTCACCGAGGAAGCCCGGGACTTCGCGGACGAGACGGGAGAGGTGTTCGGCGGTGTGCCGGTATCCGTCGGGGTCGTCGTCGGTACGGGTGGAAGTGAAGACGACGGCGTAGTAGGGGGGTTCGGGGAGGGAAGCGGGCGGCACAGGGGCAACCGTTCGATCACTCATGTCACTCATGGCAACCACGGTCGGTCGCGGCCCTGTTCGGCGTCCATGCCCCTTGCCGAAAGGGATCCGTACGGGATCCGAGTCTTTGCCTCAGCCCCCCACCGGAATCCCGGAAACCTCAGAACAGCCCCTCCGGCTGTTGGGTGAACTCCCGGACGGGAAAGCTGAGTCCACTTGACCCCTGGGCCGCAGGGGACACCAGCTCCCAGCCGCCCATCAGCCGCGTGTCGAGCACCACCACCCCACGCCCGCCGACCGCCAGATGCAGATCGGGCCCGGCTGCGGCGACCAGCTCACCACTCACACCGCCACCCGGGACGAGCTCCACCACTTCCCCCACGGCTGCCGGCACGCCGGCGAGCCCGAACACCCCCATGTGATCGATGACTTCACAAGGCTCCGGCCGCAGGGACTCGGGCCATCCGCTGAGCGCCACGGCCCGCGCATGCAGCTCCCGCACCTCGGCCGCACGCTCCTCCTCGGTCCCCGGCAACGCCGACCGCACCGCGCGCTTCTCGGCGTACGGAATCCGGTCCGGCACCTGGAGCGCGGCCCGCAGCAGTTCCTCGGTGCGCCGGGCGGCCATCAGCGGGCCGGTGCCGAGCCGGCTGAAACAGACGGCGCCCTGCTCCAGCAGCCGGGCCGAGCCCCGCTCGACCGCGGTGATCCCGACCTTCACCATGCCGGGCCCGAACCACGCCAGATACACCCGGTACGGCCGCGGGTCGTCGGCGAACGTGTCGGCGGCCACGGAGTGCGCCCGGTCCAGCCGCGCGCACTCCTCGCACCGGGCCCCCGTACTCCGCCCCGGCACCACGGCCCGCACCGGACAGGCATGCCCCCGCGCCCCCACGCACCTCCGCACGCCCCCTTCCGGCACGGCGAAGGCGACCCGCTTCCCCCAGGGCAGCGCACTGCACCGCCCGCCGTCCCACACCAGCACGGGACCCTCCGGCGACCAGCGCAGTCCCGAGCATTTCCACACCTGTGCCATCACTCGTCAGGGTAGGGGCCGGGTCTGACAACGGGTGCCGGCGGGCTTTACGGCGCGGACGATCGCGGAGTGCATGCCGGCGGCGACCGGATGGGTGGGAGTGATCTCGACGTCCGTGAAGCCGGCCGCCTCAAGGCCCTGGCGGTACTCGGCGAAGGACAGGGCACCGGCGATGCAGCCGACGTGGTCACCGCGCTCGGCCCGCTGCCCGGGGGTGAGGGTGTCGTCGGCGACGACGTCCGAGACGCCGATGCGACCGCCGGGCTTCAGGACCCGGAAGGTCTCGGCGAACACGGCAGGCTTGTCGACGGACAGGTTGATCACACAGTTCGAGATCACCACGTCGATGGTGTTCGCCGGGAGCGGGATCGCTTCGATGGTGCCCTTGAGGAACTCCACGTTCGTCGCACCCGCCTTCTCGGCGTTGGCCAGAGCCAGGGCGAGCATCTCGTCGGTCATGTCCACCCCGTACGCCTTGCCGGTGGGACCGACACGGCGGGCGGAGAGCAGGACATCGATGCCCCCGCCCGACCCCAGGTCGAGGACGCGTTCGCCCTCACGCAGTTCAGCGACAGCGGTCGGGTTGCCGCAGCCGAGCGACGCGGCGACGGCCTGCGCGGGCAGGGCGTCCCGCTCATCGGCGGCGTACCGGGCCGAGCCGAAGTTCTCGTCGACCTCGACCCGCTGCGGCCCGCAGCAGGCGGTGCCGCCTTCGGTCACCTTCACGGCCGCCGCCGCGTAGCGCCGACGGACGGTTTCGCGCAGATCAGTGGACTGCTCGCGCATGACTCACCCCCAGAGGACGGGACATGACGATGCCCCGGGAGGACCGGCTTGCATTGACGTTCATTGATGCAACCTTGCGCCTTGGATTGAAAAACGTCAACATAGAGGAATGTCGAAACAAGAGCTTGAGGTGATCGACCAGGACGCCACCTGCTGCGCCGGACTGGCGGCCGCACCTCTGGACGAGAACCAGGCGGCCGACCTGGCGAAGGTGTTCAAGGCCCTGGGCGACCCGGTCCGGCTGCGGCTGATGTCGATGATCGCTTCGCGCGGGGAGGGCGGCGAGGTCTGTGTGTGCGAGCTGACCCCGGCCTTCGAGCTGTCCCAGCCGACGATCTCCCACCACCTCAAGCTGCTCCGGCAGGCCGGACTCATCGACTGCGAGCGGCGCGGGACCTGGGTGTACTACTGGGTGCTGCCCGGCGTCCTGGACCGGCTTGCCGCATTCCTGACCCCGCCGCGGACTGCCGGAACCGGCGCGTGAGCGCCCCCTTGGGCCGACGGCTCGCCGCCGAGGCCATTGGCACCGGGCTGCTGGTGGCGGTGGTGGTCGGTTCCGGTATCCAGGCCACCGAGCTGTCGCACGACGTGGGCGTGCAACTGCTCGCCAACTCCCTCGCCACCGTCTTCGGCCTGGGCGTGCTGATCGCCCTGCTCGGGCCGGTTTCCGGCGCGCACTTCAACCCGGCCGTCACCCTCGCCACCTGGTTCACCGGCCGCCGCAGGGTTGACGGCCTCTCCCTGCGGGACGCGGCCGCGTATGTGCCCGCGCAGATCGCCGGGGCCATCGGCGGGGCGATCCTGGCCGACGCGATGTTCGCCAGGCCGCCGGTCGAGTGGTCCACGCACAACCGGTCCGCCTCTCACCTGTGGCTCGGTGAGGTGGTCGCCACAGCCGGGCTGATCCTGCTGGTCTTCGGCCTCGACCGCATCGGCAATGCCTCCCTCGCACCGACGGCCGTGGCCTCGTACATCGGGGCCGCCTACTGGTTCACCTCCTCCACCTCGTTCGCGAACCCGGCGGTGACCATCGGCCGGGCCTTCACCGACACCTTCGCCGGCATCGCTCCCGCCTCCGTCGTCCCGTTCATCGCCGCGCAACTGGCCGGAGCCGTGCTCGGGCTGGGCGCCGTCCGGACGGTGTACGGCCGTCCCGCCCCCGCCGGAGACCAGGTCCTCGCACCGCACGGCGAACCCGAACCCGCCTCCTCCTGACCCACGCCACCCCCTGGAAAGACGCCCGCCATGAGCACCCCCGCCCCGCGCCCCTCGGTCCTGTTCGTCTGCGTCCACAACGCCGGCCGTTCCCAGATGGCCGCCGCGTTCCTCACTCACCTCGGCGGCGACCAGGTCGACGTCCGCTCGGCCGGCTCCGCCCCCGCCGACGCGGTCAACCCGGCCGTCGTCAAGGCCATGGCCGAGGTGGGCATCGACATCTCCGCCGAGACACCCAAGGTCCTCACACCCGAGGCCGTGCAGTCCTCGGACGTGGTGATCACAATGGGCTGCGGGGATGCCTGCCCGGTCTTTCCCGGCAAGCGGTACCTGGACTGGCAGCTGGACGACCCGGCCGGTCAGGGAGTCGACGCGGTCCGGCCCATCCGGGACGAGATCGAGCAGCGCGTACGTGACCTGCTCACCGAACTCGGCGTCCCAACGACGGCATGACGGACCGCGGTTGGAGGCCGGAAAGGGAGAGATCGGTCAACAGGGTCATAGAGGCCGCCGTGCGGTTCCTCAGAGCGGCTGTCGGTCATGGCCTGTTGCTGGGGTTGCTGTACTTCGCTGCTGTGCGGCAGCGGTTGTCGGCCAGGGAGAACCACTCGACGTTCGGATCATTGGAACGCCCTCCGAATACTTTGAATCCCGGCATCACGCCGATCGCGCCTAGGGTCAGCCAAAGAAACTCTGCATCCCGGGATTGCGTCGAGAGCGACATGGGTTTTAACCTCTCGCCGTAGCCCCGGGATGGAGTATCCCTGGCTAGAAGGAGGGGGTAGGTCATGCTCGCCATCACACTCGGCGCTTACCGGACGTTTCCACTCAATGAGTACGGGCAGTCGTCCGCAGGCTGGCGACCTGGGCTGACCGACGAGGAGGTGTATGAGGCGGCTCGGGGGCGCTGGAAGCTCGGCGCCCGCGCTGACCGTGAGCGGTACGTGCTGTTTACCGCCATGGGTATCGTCGTCCTGGCCGTCGAGATCGACAGCATCTCGAACGCGGACCCCGACGGCCGACGCACCGTCAGCGGCGTGATCCTCAAGCCGGGCCACCCGGTGTACGACAAGTACGTGGGCGGCGAGGCACCTGTGAGTAAGAGCCAGAACCCGGTCCAGTACTTCGACGCCCCGTTCGACAGGACTGTCTGCGCCTGCGGATGCGGCACCGAGACACCGTCGGGCCGCAACTTTGTGGCCGGGCACGACCAGAGGGCCATTCACGAGCGGATCGCCAAGGTCGGCGGCGTCGTGCCGTTCCTTGAGTGGTTCGACAAGAAGTGGACTCAGTCCAAGTGATGGGCTGAGCCTGAGCCCTGCACGGTCCCGCTGCGCAGGGCTCGCTTCATGTCCCACGCGGATCCAGTGCCACGCGCAGCTGAACAACAGCGCCCAGTCGGCACGCCCCTCAAGGTCGGACAGCGAAGCGCCCATCATTCAAAGGTTTTTGAAAGCTAGTGTGAAACTCGCGCACATCCGGCATGGTCGCAATATGGCCAGTTCTCCATTCAGGGACACCGCGCGGACCATCGCGCGCAAGAAGGACTACATCTCCATGTCGGTGGAGTGCGATCGAGCTCGCTCGCACTCGTGGTGGAAGAACATCGCGGAGTGCGGAGCATGGGGGGTGACTTCCGGCGGCGCACGTGTGGGGCCTCCCACACCCGATGAGTTCCCCGGCATCGCCAAGCTCTTCGGCACCACAGTAGAGCAGGTTGCCGCCATGGTCGCCGCCGATTGGTACGGGCAGGAGCCGCACGGCGGGGTCTCTCCGAGAGTGATGAACCTTGCGCCGCTCCTCGACCAGCTCACCCCGGAACAGGCCGACGCGCTTGGCCTGATAGTCCGAAGCATGGTCGAGCCTGGTGCGGAGACCGAGCGGGCGGCGTAGCGATTTTGGGCTGGAGCTGCTTTGGCGCGAGTGATCATGGCCCCGTAAGCTTCCGGCGCGTCGGGCAGTCTGTGGACCTGCCCCTGGAGACAGGAGCGCAGGCCCGGCCGGGGGCCGGGCCGCGCACGCCGCGCTTGCGTGGCGACTTGGAACCGGTAGAGAAAGTTGTGACTCAGTCGGTCGCGTAGGGGAGGCCTACCCGTCCCGGCGGGTCGTCCAAGCGGCCCGCGATGCCCTGCGCGGCCGGGCTCACCCGCGCCGTGACCGAGGAGGAGATCAGCAAGAACGTGGCCTCTCTCTGGTCAAGGTGCCCAAGCCTCGGCGCCGCCGGATCAAGCCCCGGTCCGTGGTGGAAGCCGGGCGCTTCCTCGCCGATTCCCTCGCCCGCGAAGATCCGCTCTTCGCGGCCTGGGTCCTGGTCCTCTGCCTCGGTCTGCGGCGCGGTGAGGTGCTCGGCCTGACCTGGAAGTCGATCGACTTCGAGACCGGTGAGCTGTACGTGGATCACCAGATCCAGCGCGCGGGCCGTCAGATCCTCCACCGGGAGACCAAGACGGAGGAGTCAGACGACTTCCTTCCGCTCCCCGAGTTCTGCCTGCGGGCGCTCCGGATGCGGCGTGCCCAGCAGACCGGGGACCGGAAGGCGGCCGGTGAGCTGTGGCAGGACACACGCGGGCTGATCTTCACCACGAAGTACGGCACCCCGATCGAGCCGGGCAACCTCACCCGCATGTTCGCTGTGCGAGCCCGGCGCGCCGGCCTCCGGGTGATCCCGCTCCGGAACACGCGGCACACGTGCAGCTCTCTCCTCGTCGCCCTGAAGGTGCACCCGAAGGTGGCGCAGCGGATCCTGCGGCACTCGCAGATCGCCATGACGATGGAGGTGTATGCCGAAGCCAGCGAGGAGGAAGTGCGGGCCACGCTCGGGAAGCTGTCCGACGCCATGGGCGGCACCAGCTGATGCCGTTGCTGTACTTCGCTGCTGTACGCCCCTGAAACGCAAGAGGCCCCGGATCACTCCGGGGCCTCTCACCTGTGCGCACTCGGCAGGATTCGAACCTGCAACCTTCTGATCCGTAGTCAGATGCTCTATCCGTTAAGCTACGAGTGCTTGTTCTTTTGTTCTTGTCTCCGTTTCGGCCCTTTCGGCCCCGTCCCGGCGACAGGAAGAACATTACATGACTGCCGCCGACATGTGAAATCCGATTGGCGCACCCCTTGTGACCTGCGGAAACGCCCACAGGCGGGTTCAGGGCGACGGAGGGTGGGAACACCGAAGCCCCGGTCCTGGGGACCGGGGCTTCGGGATCGGTGCGGAGGCGGAGGGATTTGAACCCTCGATCGGGTGTTAGCCCGAAACCGCATTAGCAGTGCGGCGCCATAGACCGGACTAGGCGACGCCTCCAGCACAACCGCTCACGCGAGCGCGCGAGTGGTGCGTGCAGATGATGACACAGCCGAGCGGCCTGTCACCAATCGCCCCCCACGGTACTAGGCAGTCGGGTCGCAGGGCAAAGGGCTTCTGTCCGGCGCGGCGCGGACGGAACGGCGGACGAAAACGACGGACGCAACGTCCGGGGGGCCGGGGCGTTGGGCAGGGCATGGTTTTCCTTCTTCAGGGGGGTCGGACGGGTCAGGTGGGCGCCGTCCCTCGGCGGTGGCGTGTGCATGGCGGTGGTGGGTCCGTCCTCGCCGACGTGCCCGCCCTGGTCGCCGTATCCACCCTGGTCGCCCTCTCCGCCGTACCCTCCGTCGCCGCGTCCTCCGTGCCGCCGCCCGTGCGGCCCGAGGACCGGCCCGCTGATCACCTCACCGTCGTCGTGCGGCATGCCGGGTCCGGGTGGGACGGGACGTACGAGCTGTTCTGTCATCCGGCCGGCGGGAGTCATCCGGACGCGGCGGAGGCCTGCCGGGCGCTGGACGAGCACACGCGGTGGGGGCGGGACCGCTTCGCTCCCGTGGCGCCCGGCACCGTCTGCACCATGCTCTACGGCGGACCGGCCACCGCCCACGTGACCGGCACCTGGGCCGGGCGCAGCGTCGATGCCGCGTACGACCGCAGCGACGGATGCGAGATCGGGCGGTGGGACCGGATGGTGCCGCTGCTGCCGAAGCTGGGCGAGGCGACGTGATCCCGTCAGCCCGCCGGTTCCTGTCCGGTCCGCCGGTTCCTACCGGGTCCGCCGTCCGTATCCCGTCAGCCTGCCGGTCCGGCCGTCAGCTCACCAGCCCGTTCGCCGGCCCGCCAACCCGTTCGCCGACCGTCTGGTACGTCAGCTGGTACGTCAGCACGTCAGCCTGCCCCGCCCCTCGCCGATCGGCCCGGCGCCCGGCTCGCAGCCCCCTCCCCGGGAAAACCACGGTCCGGTAAAGGTCCCGCGAAGGTCTCGGGGAGTCGGCGGGCGTGGTCGGTGTGTGGTGGCCGGTTCGGTGTCACTTCGTCGTGGGACCTCCCTCTCATCCGGCGTCGCGGGCGCAACGTGTGCGCTTAGACTCCCTCGCGTGACACGTCGCGGGCCGGTTGGCAAGATGGCCCGAGCGGTCGGCAAGGTGCGGTAACAGGGAGGAAGGCGTCTCGTGAGCAGCAGGCCATCCCGAGGCGCTGCTCGCCTCGCAGCCATACTCGACGCGCTGCCGGACGCGTTGGTCCTGGTCAACGCCAACGGAACCGTCGTCAACGCCAACACCATCGCGCTCGAGACATTCGAGGCGCCCGGTACGGCACTCGTGGGGCGTGGGCTGCTCGATCTGCTGCCCGAGTTCGACTCGCGGCTGATCCCCGGGTCGATGCGGCGGCCCGATCACATGGACCCGCGGGGGCGCACCAAGCCCGCGCGGATGGTCGCGCGGCGGACCGACGGGTCCGAGTTCCCCGTCGAGGTCACGAGCGCGAACCTGGAGAACGGGCAGCAGGCGTACGACGGTTACGGATACACCGGTGACGAGCTGCTGATGATCGTCGTCCGGGACCTGTCCGGGACCGTCGACACCGAGGCGGAGCTGGCTCGCTCGCAGCGGCAGACCGAGATGATCCTGCGGGCCGCCGCCGAGGGTGTCGTGGGCACCGACACCGACGGGCGGATCGTGCTCGTCAACCCGTCCGCCGCTCAGATACTGGGTTACCGGGCCGGGGAACTCGGCGGCAAGGAGCTGCACGCCCTCGTGCTGCACTCGCGCGCCGACGGCTCGCCGTTCCCGTACGAGGAGTCGCCGCTCGCCGACACCCTGCGCTCCGGGCGCAAGCACCGGGTGCGCGGGCAGGTGCTGTGGTCCAAGGGGGGCGAGCAGGTCGCCGTCGATCTGACCACCGCGCCCGTGCGTGACGGGGACCAGCTCGTCGGCGCGGTGATGACCTTCACCGACCGGCGGCCGTACGACGCCCTCGCCGAGGAGAAGTCCGCACTGGAGAAGGCGCACGCGGAGGAGGTCGAACGGCTCTCCGAGGAGCACGCCTCCGATCTGACCGCGCTGCGCCAGCAGCACGTCACCGAGGTCGAGGAGCTGCGGGAGAAGCACGCCGAGGAGCTGGCGGCCGGCGAAGAGAGGTACGCCGCGCTCGCCGAGCGGGAGAAGGACCGGTACGAGGCCCTCGCCGGGCGGCACGAGCAGTTGCTGACCCTGCTCGGGCAGTCGCTGCGCGGGCCGCTGGAGGAACTGCGGCGCGAGCTGGCGGCCCTGGCCGCCGACGACGCCGGGCAGCTGTGGCCCGAGGCCAACCAGGTGCTCCATCACCTTTCCGCCGGGTACTCGCGGATCACCACGCTCATCGACAACGTGCTCGGGTACCAGCGGCTGGACGCGGGCGCCGAGGACATCACCCGTACGAAGGTGCTGCTCGACGCCGTGGTCGCCGCCGGTGTGGACGGGGCCGTCGAGCTGATCGGACCGGGGCGGGTGCAGTTCGCGGTGCACGCGCCGCCCATCGAGGCCGAGGTCGACCCGCAGCGGCTCGCCACGGCGCTGGCTCACCTGGTGGCGGATGTCGCCGGTGTCGACGCGACCGGCAACTCGCCCGTCTCCGCGGGCGGTTACCTGGACAACACCGTCGTGGTCGCGGCCGCGCAGCGCGGTGAGGTAGCGCGGATCGAGGTGCGCGGGCCGTACGTCGGGGGTGACCCGGTGCACGAGCCGATCGTGCGCGGGATCGTACGGGCCCACGGCGGCGTGCTGCAGACGCACGAGGTGCCGGGCATGAGCGGCAGCGCCTATGTGCTGGAGGTGCCGCTCGGTGGCGGTGCCGGGGCGGTCGACGGGACCGTCGCGGGGCAGGTGTCCGCCGGTGCGCTTCCGGCCATCGCGCCGGACGCGGGCGGGCAGGGCTCCGGCACGGGTACGGGTACGGGTACGGACACAGGCACCGGCACCGGTGAGGTGGCCGTGGCCGAGGCCGGTGCCGCCGAGCAGGCCGCCGGTGGCGGACGGCGGCGGGCCCGGCGGTCCTCCACCGACGCCTTCCTGGAGAGTGACGTTTCCGGCGCCGGCCAGGCCGTCCAGACCGGTGAGTCCGACGCGCCCGCGCCGACCGGGCGCCGCCGCAGGCGGGCCGCCGTGCCCGCCGACGAGACCGGCGCGGTCCCGGCCGAGGGCGCGGAGGCCGCGTCCGGGGGGACCGGCCGCCGCCGTGGCCGGTCCGCCGAGGGCGCCGCAGGCGATGCGGGCGACGGCGCGGGTGTGAGCGAGGGCGCGGTGGTGACCGCGGCCGAGCATGCCGCGGGGACCGCCGCCTCCGGTACGGGACTCGGTTCCGCCGTGCCGCCGCAGGGCGTGCCCGCGCCCACGGGCCGGCGCGCCCGCCCCTCGTCCGGCGCCCCGCAGGCCGCGCTGCCGGCCGCGCCCGCGCTGCCGGCGGCGGGCGTCGCGGGCAGCGAGCCGACGCCGGGTGCCGAGGCCGTTCCTGCCGGGGCCATTCCTGCCGAGGACGGGCAGCCGACCGGGCGGCGACGGCGTGCGCTGGCCGCGGCGGCGGAACGTGCCGCCGCCCAGGAGGCGGGCGGCGCGCGTACGGTCTTCGCCCTGCCGCCGGCCGAGGCCGACCGCTCCCCGCAGTCCCCGGACTCGGCGGGCGGAGTGGGTACGACTCCGGCGGCGGCCGGTGGCGTTCCGGGTACCGGTGTGCCGGTGGGCCCGGGTACGGCTGTGCCGGTGGGCCCGGGTACGGCTGTGCCCGTCGGTCCGGGTGCGGGTGCCGTTCCGGGTGGCGCCGCGGGGCAGCCGCAGGGCGCCGGTCCGCTTCCCATTCCGCCTCAGGGCTCCGGCCCGGTGCAGGTGCCCGCTCAGCCGCCGCCGTCCGCCGCGGGGGTACCGGGTGCCGACGGCCGGCACGACGCCGTACCGCTCGACCAGTCCGGGGACCACACCCCGCCGCAGCCGCATCCGACCAGCGCACCGACCGGCCGACGCCGACGCGCCGTGGCCCCGCCGGCGGACCCCGCTCAGCCGGCCACCGCCCAGGGCGCCCAAGGGCAGACGGCTCCCGCTCAGGGTGTGCCGGTCGCTCCCGGGCAGGCCGGGCCACACCCGGCAGGGACGCCGACTCCCGGTGCGGGCACGCCCGTTCCCGGCGTTCCGGCGCAGGGTACGGCCGGGCACGGCATCCCCGTCCAGGCCGGTACCGCGGCGACGCCTGCGCAGACGCCCGCCGGGGCGCCCGGCGCCCCGGCCCCCGTCCCCGCGCCCGGTCAGCAGGTGCCCGGTCAGCAGGCGTCCGTACCGCAGGCGTCCGTACCGCAGATCGCCGCGCCCGCGCAGCAGCAGTCCGCCGCGACCGCGACGCCGCCCGGTGGTACCCCGAGCGCCCCGCCGTTGCCCGCGCAGGCCGGTGCGGGACCGGTGCCGACGGCCGTTCCGGCGCCCGGCGTGCCCCAGCAGTGGCCTGGTGCCGCCTCCGACGACACCTCCGGCGCGGGCAAGCCCGTACCGCAGACCGGCACGCCGGCCCCCGGCACGCCGCTCCCCGCGGGCCAGGCCGGGGTACAGGCGCCGCGGGCCGCGCAACCGTTGCCCGCCGAGGGTGCCGCTCTCGACCCGAACTCGACACAGGGACGGGCGATCAGCGTCCGCACGCTCGGGCAGGGCGTGCCGTTCTCGCGGCAGGCCGCCCAGGTGCAGCAGCCGACGGCGACCCCGCCGCCGCACGCGCCGGGCGGTTCCGGCCGCCGGCGCAAGCTGGGCACGCCTCGCGACCCGGCCCAGCGTGAGGAGCAGCAGCCGGAGCAGGCGGCTGCACAGCCGGCCGCGGCGCATCCGTCCCCGGCCGGGCAGTCCCGGCTCGCCCCGGGCACCACCGAGGGCGCCGGACGGTCGTACGCCATAGGCGCGCCGGACGCCGACGCCGCCGAAGGTCCCGAGCCGCTGGACGGCCCGGGCGGTGCCATCGAGGTCGCGGACACCCCGCGCCCGCAGCCGCTCGACGACGAGCTGCCGCCGGAGCCGCTGGACAACCCGCGCCGGCTGCTGGTGTGGCCCGCGCCGGACGCGACGACCCAGCAGGCGCTGAGCGACCGCGGCTACCGGCCGGTGATCGTGCACTCCCGTGAGGAGGTCGACGCGCAGATCGCGGCGTTCCCAGCCGCGCTGTTCGTGGATCCGCTGACCGGGCCCATCACGCGTACCGCCCTGCAGTCGCTGCGGCAGGCCGCCGTCGCGGCCGAGGTGCCGGTGCTCGTCACGGCCGGGCTCGGGCAGGCGACGCGCGAGGCGGCGTACGGCGCCGATCCCGCCGTTCTGCTGAAGGCGCTGGCGCCGCGGGACAGCGAGCAGCATCCGCCGCGGGTGCTGCTCATCGAGGAGCACGCGGAGATCGCGCTGGCGCTGACCGCGACGCTGGAGCGGCGCGGGATGCAGGTGGCGCGGGCCGCGAGCGACAACGACGCGGTGACGCTGGCGGGGCAGTTCCGGCCGAACCTCGTGGTGATGGACCTGATGCAGGTGCAGCGGCGGCAGGCCGGGGTCACCGGGATCATCGACTGGCTGCGCGCCAACGGGCAGCTCAACCGCACCCCGCTGGTCGTGTACACCGCCGCCGTCGACCAGGCCGACCTGCCCCGGCTGGCCTCGGGCGAGACGGTCCTGTTCCTCGCGGAGCGGTCGACCAGCACCGAGGTGCAGAGCCGGATCGTGGACCTGCTGGCCCGGATCGGCACGAATTAGACGTCGTCTTAGTACGACGACACGACGAACAGCCCCTGGCACGCGCCCGGGGCTGCTCCGTCGTCCGATGGCGTCAGCCGGTCCTGGTGACGTCAGTCCGTCCTGGTGACGTCAGCCGATCCAGGTGGCGTCAACCGATCGAGGTGACGTCAGCCGATCCTGGTGACGTCCAGCTCCCCGTCCGCGTACCGCCTGCGCAGTACCTTCTTGTCGAACTTGCCCACGCTCGTCTTCGGCACCGACTCGACGATCGTCCAGCGCTCGGGCAACTGCCATTTGGCGATGCGGCCCTCCTCGGCGAGGAAGGAGCGCAGGGTGTCGAAGTCGGCGGTGGCGCCCTCCTTCAGGACGACCGTGGCCAGCGGGCGTTCGCCCCACTTCTCGTCGGGTACGGCCACCACCGCGGCCTCGGCGACGTCCGGGTGGGACATCAGCGCGTTCTCCAGTTCCACCGAGGAGATCCACTCGCCGCCGGACTTGATGACGTCCTTGGCGCGGTCGGTGAGGGTGAGATAGCCGTCGGGGGAGATGGTGCCGACGTCGCCCGTCTTGAGCCAGCCGTCCTCGCTGAACTTGTCGGCGGGGTGCAGGGGTTCGGCGTCGGGGCCGTTGTAGTAGGCGCCCGCGATCCACGGGCCGCGCACCTCCAGCTCGCCCGCCGACTCGCCGTCCCAGGGGAGGCGTTCGCCGTCGGGGCCGGTCAGCCGGGCCTCGACGCCGGCCGGGAAGCGGCCCTGGGTGAGGCGGTAGGCGAACTCCTCGTCCGTACCGGCCGCGTGGGCCGGGGGACGGGCGACCGTGCCGAGCGGCGAGGTCTCCGTCATGCCCCAGGCGTGGCAGACGCGCATGCCGAGCCGGTCGAAGGCGGCCATGAGGGAGGGCGGACAGGCGGAGCCGCCGATGGTGACCTGGGTCAGGGAGGAGACGTCGCGGGGCTTGTTGTTCAGCTCGGCGAGCAGGCCCTGCCAGATGGTCGGGACGGCCGCGGCATGGGTCGGCTTCTCGCGTTCGATCATCTCGGCGAGCGGCGCCGGCTGCAGGAAGCGGCCCGGCATCAGCATGTTGACGCCGGTCATGAAGGTGGCATGCGGCAGACCCCAGGCGTTGACGTGGAACTGGGGGACCACGACCAGCGAGGTGTCCTGGTCGGTCAGGCCCATCGACTGGGTCATGTTGACCTGCATGGAGTGCAGGTAGATCGAACGATGGCTGTAGACCACGCCCTTGGGGTCGCCGGTCGTGCCGGAGGTGTAGCACATCGCGGCGGCCTGGCGCTCGTCGATCTCGGGCCAGTCGTACCTGGTCGGCCGGTCGGCGATCAGTTCCTCGTACTCGTGGATCCGGGCGTGCGCGCCCTGGAGCGGGGAACGGTCACCGGGGCCGGACACGACGACGTGCTCCACCGTCGGCAGCTTGGGCAGCAACGGCGCGAGCAGCGGGATCAGGGAGCCGTTGACGATGATGACCTTGTCGGCCGCGTGGTTGACGATCCACACCAGCTGCTCTGCGGGCAGCCGCAGGTTGAGCGTGTGCAGCACCGCGCCCATGGACGGGATCGCGAAGTACGCCTCGACGTGCTCGGCGTTGTTCCACATCAGGGTGGCCACCCGGTCGTCGCCGCGGACGCCGAGTTCATCACGCAGGGCGTTCGCCAGCTGCACCGCGCGCACGCCGGTCTCGGCGAAACTGCGCCGCTGCGGCTCGGCCTCCCCGGTCCAGGTGATGATCTGGGAGCGCCCGTGCACCCGTGTCCCGTGCACGAGGATGCGGGTGACGGTCAGCGGTACGTCCTGCATGGTGCTCAGCACGGAGTCCTCCCGGGGCGGCATTGCCTACGCGGTGGTAGAGGTTGCGCTGATTCTGCTCACATACCGCGCGGTATGTCACTAGGGGATGAGTCACCCGGGAGGAAAAACCGGCGAGCCGGCCGGGGCCCAGGTCCTGTCATCGCGGGGCAGGCGGGAATTTGACGACAGGGCCTAGCGCACCAGGCCCAGCTCGGGGTCCTCGCGCAGCTTGGCCAGCGCGCGCGACACGGCCGACTTCACCGTGCCCACCGACACCCCGAGGACCTCGGCGGTCTGGGCCTCGCTGAGGTCCTCGTAGTAGCGCAGGACGACCATCGCGCGCTGCCGGGCCGGCAGTTTCATGATCGCCCGCCACATCGCGTCGTGCAGTGCCTGCCGCTCGGCCGGGTCGTCGTCGCCCGGCACGGGCTCCGGCTCGGGCAGCTCGTCGCAGGTGAACTCGTCCACCCTGCGCTTGCGCCACTGCGAGGTCCGGGTGTTCAACAGCGCCCGGCGCACATAGCCGTCGAGCGCCCGCTGGTCCTCGATCCGCTCCCAGGCCACGTAGGTCTTGGCGAGCGCGGTCTGCAACAGGTCCTCGGCGTCGCTCGGGTTCGCGGTGAGCGAGCGCGCGGTGCGCAGCAGGACCGGCTGGCGAGCCCGCACATACGACGCGAACGTCGGATATGTCGGAGCCTCCCCGCCCGGCCGGAGCCGGGAGTTGGGGACGGTCTGCCGCCTTGGTGCGGCGGCGGCCGAGGCGCTGGTGCAGACGGGTGTGGTCATGGCTCCACGCTAGGAGCGGACTCCCCGGGATCGGATCGCCCCCAGGTCCTGAAGCGGCGTCCCCCTCAGGTTGTAGGGGTGGGGCAGGCTCCACCTCCTGAAGGTGGACGGCGACTCCACCCGGTCTGCGGGTACGACCCTGACTCCACCCCGGTCGGTCCCGGTTCCGCCCGCTGGTCCGACCCCGAGTCCGGGGCGGGCCCGGCGCCTCTCACGGACACCGGGGGGCGGGGAGGCGGCCCGTCGGCCGGCCGTGAACCGCGAGCCGTACCGTCCGCCGTGAGCCGTGGGGCATCCGCCGTGGGTCGTTGGGCGTCCGCCGTGGGGCGTGGGGCGTTGGGCGTCCGCCGTGGGCCGTAAGCGGTCCGCCGTGGGCCGTAAGCGGTCCGCCGTGGGGCATCCGCCGTGGGCCGTGGGCCGTCAACCGTCGGCCCTGGCTCGTCCGCCGTGAGCCGTAAGCCGTCCGCCATGGGGTATCCGCCGTGGGCTGTCAGTCATCCGCCGCCAGGACCAGCCCCGAGGTCGGCACCCCGGTGCCGGCCGTCACCAGGGTCCGGGCCGCGCCCGGTATCTGGTTCACCGCCGTGCCCCGCAGCTGGCGCACCGCCTCCGCTATGCCGTTCATCCCGTGCAGATAGGCCTCCCCGAGCTGGCCCCCGTGTGTGTTGAGCGGCAGCCGCTCCTCGGCCACGAAGTCCGCCGCCTCCCCCTTCCCGCAGAACCCGAACTCCTCCAGCTGCATCAGCACGAACGGGGTGAAATGGTCGTACAGGATCCCCACATCGATGTCGGCGGGCGCCAGACCGGAGGTGCGCCACAGCCGGCGGGCCACCACGCCCATCTCCGGCAGGCCGGTCAGATCGTCCCGGTAGAAGCTGGTCATCTGCTCCTGCGCCCGGCCGGCGCCCTGGGCGGCCGCCGCGATCACAGCCGGCGGATGCGGCAGGTCCCGGGCCCGCTCCACCGAGGTGACGACGATCGCCTGCCCGCCGTCGGTCTCCTGGCAGCAGTCCAGCAGGCGCAGCGGCTCCACGACCCAGCGGGACGCCGCGTGTTCGGCGAGCGTGATCGGGCGGCCGTGGAAGTACGCCGCCGGGTTCGTCGCCGCGTACTTGCGGTCCACCACGGCCACATGCCCGAACACCTCCGGCTTCAGCCCGTACGTGTGCAGGTACCGCTGGGCCGCCATCGCCACCCAGGAGGCCGGGGTGAGCAGTCCGAACGGCAGCACCCAGCCGAGCGCCACGCCCTCCGCCGACGGCTCCCGGTGCTGCACGCCGGCGCCGAACCTCCGGCCCGAGCGTTCGTTGAACGCCCGGTAGCAGACCACGACCTCCGCCATGCCCGTCGCCACCGCGAGCGCCCCCTGGAGCACGGTCGCGCAGGCCGCACCGCCGCCGTAGTGCACCCGGGAGAAGAAGGACAGCTCGCCCATCCCACATGCCTGGGCCACCGTGATCTCCGGGTTGGTGTCCATCGTGAAGGTCACCATCCCGTCCACGTCCGCCGGCGCCAGCCCCGCGTCGTCCAGCGCGGCCCGCACCGCCTCCACGGCCAGCCGCAGTTCGCTGCGCCCGGAGTCCTTGGAGAACTCGGTGGCCCCGATCCCGGCGATCGCGGCGCGCCCGGCCAGGGTGTCGCGCGCCGGGGCACTCATGAGCGGGCCTCCGCGTCCGGGGCCGTGGCGGGGGCCTCCGGGACCGTGACCGTCACCGTGCCCGTCACATGTCTGCCGAGGGCGTTGGCGCCGACGACCCGTACGGTGGCGGTGTCGCCGTCGACCGTCTCGATCGTGCCCGTCAACACCATCGTGTCCCCTGGGTAGTTGGGTGCCCCGAGCCTGATGGCGACCTTGCGGAGGATCGCCGTCGGGCCGAAGTGGTCCGTGATGTATCTGCCGACCAGGCCGTTCGTCGTCAGGATGTTCATGAAGACGTCGGGTGAGCCCTTCTGCCTGGCCGACTCGGCGTCGTGGTGCACGTCCTGGTAGTCCCGCGACGCGATCGCCCCCGCCACGATCAGCGTCCGCGTGACCGGGATCTCCAGCGGGGGCAGCGCGGCGCCCGCCGTGAGTGCCGTCGTCGGTGCCGTCTTCATGCCTCACTCCCCACGCGCGATCAACTCCCTTGGGTCTCCCAGCACACTTCGGGCCCGCCCGAGCCCGGACAGGCGTCCAGCTGCCGACCGGTGTGCGCGATCCCCTGCCCCCGCCCGGGCGTGACGTCCATGTCAGGCCTCGCCCTCGCCCTGGCCCTCGACGACCCGGAAGACGGGTAGGACCAGCGCGCCCTCCGCGTCCTCGTAGGTCCGGAACTCCACCTGGACGGGCAACCCGATGCGCACCTTGTCGTACGGCACCCCGGTCACACAGCTCACCATCCGTACGCCCTCGGCGAGTTCGACGAGGCCGACCGCGTAGGGAGGGTCGAACGCCGGGAAGGGCGGGTGGTGCATCACCACGTACGAGTAGACCGTCCCCTCGCCGCTCGACTCGACCGTGTCCCAGTCCGGGCAGCCGCACGTGTTGCAGCCCGGCAGCCAGGGGTGGCGCAGGGTGCCGCAGTCCGTGCAGCGCTGGATGAGGAGCCTGTGCTCGGCCACGCCCTGCCAGAAGCCCGCGTTGTCCCGGCCCACCACCGGGCGGGGGCGCGGGGCCGGGAGTCTCCGGCGGGCCGGGGCGTACTTGAGGATGCGGAAGCGGTGGGTGCCCACGAGGTCGCCGTCGACCCGGACGTCCGTGCGGGTCGTGACGAAGTACCCGGTGCCCAGCTTGGTCTTCTTGCGGCCGGAGACCGACTCGATCAGCGAGTCGAACGTGACCCGGTCGCCCGGGCGCAGGGGCCGTAGGTACTCCTGCTCGCAGTCGGTGGCCACCACGGCCGTACAGCCCGAGGCATCGAGGAGGGACAGCAGGTCGTCGTAGGCACCCGTACGGCCCTCGTGTCCGGACAGGCCGCCCATCGTCCACGCCTGGAGCATGGTGGGCGGGGCGATGGCGTCCGGGCCGGAGTAGGCCGGGTTGGTGTCGCCCATGGCCTCGCACCAGTGCCGGATCATCGGCGCGTTCACCGGGTCCTTGCCCGCCCCGGCGACGGCGGCCGGCCGCCCCTCGTACGCCTTGAGCCGCGCGCCCACCTCGTCCGTCTCCCCACTCACCGCCGCCCGCTCGTCCGTCTCCCCACTCACCGCCGCCCGCTCGTCCATCTCCCCACTCACCGCCGCCCTCGCATCCGTCCCCATGCTCACCGCCGCCCCCTCGTCATCCCGAGCCGCCTCGTCGCGACGATCTCCTCACACATGCGATACGTCGCGACAGTCGATTCCGTTCCCGCCGATTCCCCGCCGATTCCCCGCCGATTCCCCGCCGATTCCCCGCCGCCGGCCTCGCCGGGAGCCGTTCGACCGGCCCCCACGCCTACCCTCGAACACCGGCTGAACAGGCGGTTTGCGGGTAGTCGGACATGCGCCCCGGCCGCCCGGAGACGCCCCCACGGCTCATCGATCCGGCGCCCCGGATTCACTGGATCGGGTGTACGGACGGCGGCGAGCGCGACCCGCTCGCGGTCGACTCGGCCAGTGATCGGCGACCAGCCGTCGCACTCGACCGGCCGGCCGATGCCCAGCCGGCCTTCGGCACCGATGCGGCGCAACCACGCGCGGAAGCCGGCCGGTTCGCCGTACTGCGGCGGCACGGCCCTGAATCGGGCGCGGAGTTCGGCGTGCAGGCGCTGCTGCCGCTTCGTGGGGGCGAGGTGCACGGCGGGGGCCCTCCCGGCCTCGCGTACCTGACAGGACAGTTTCTGACTGTCCGTCAGATACCGGCTGGGTGTCAAGCTCCCCGGCGCAGGACCGGGCGCGGGAACACGCCTGCGCGGCGGCACCGAAGCACCGCCGCGCAGACGCCTTACGACCCTGAAGCACACCCCACGAGGACCCTCACCGAGAGGGGCCCCGCCCCCGGGTCACCACAGCTCGGTGAAGTGGACGGCGACGTTCTCGTTCCCCTGCTGGATCGCCGTCCACGCGGAGCCGTTGACCTGGGCGGCGTTGCTCTGGTTCGAGGCACCGTTGCCGACCGCGTTCTGCTGCGTGGTGGACGAGTTTCCGTTGTTGTTGTGGCCGACTCCGCTGCCGATGATGCCCGCCACACCGGTGTTGGCGCTCGATCCGTTGTCCGCGAGGGAGCCGTTGTCGGCGGCCGCGACGCCACCGAAGAGGGCGGCTGCGAGCGGAAGTGCTGCGACGGCGGCGAGTACGCGGGCGGTACGGATGCTTGCCATGTTGTTCCTCCAGAACCGAGAACTCTGCGGCACTAGGGCCGGACGTACATGAAGTACGGCTTGCGTCAGGGCAGTTGGCCGACCGCTCTGACCGTGGACGACGTCGCGAGATCAGAGTTGCCCACCGAATCCCCGGCGAACCACCCCGGAAGACCCGATTCGCACGCAAGCGTTATGACAAGTCGATAAACCCCCATCGCCACCTTTTGCACCTTCACCGCCCAGAAGGGACGAGTCTGCGTTTCTCCCCACCAAGCCGCGCAAGGGGTGAATCGTTCCGCCAGACATCCGGCCAATTTCCCCGCTCCGGCGCGTCACCACCCGCCGCACCTTCCTTTTTTCGAACGTACGTACGAACATAGAAGCATGGCCTACACCGACCGGCAGGCCACGACGCTGGCCCTCGCACATGCCCTGTCAGCCGCCGAACGCGGCCTGGCCGTCATCCCCCTGTCCCGGACGAAGCTCCCGGCCCTGCGCTCACCCCACCGCGACGACCCCGACCCGGCCGGGCCCCGCTGCCACGGCCAGTGCGGCCGCTTCGGCCACGGCGTGTACGACGCCTCGGCCGACCCCGTCCGCATCCGCGAGCTGTTCGCCGCCGCGCCCTGGGCCACCGGCTACGGCATCGCCTGCGGACTGCCGCCGTACCACCTGATCGGCGTCGACCTGGACACCAAGTCCGGTACGAGCTCCTCGACCGCGCTGCGCGAACTGGCCCTGCGCCATCTGTTCACCATTCCGGAGACGGTCGTCGTCCGCACCCCGAGTGGCGGGCGCCACCTGTGGCTCACCGGCCCGCCGGACGTCGTCGTACCGAACTCCGCCGGGCGCCTGGCCCCCGGCATCGACATCCGCGGCGCCGGCGGCTACCTCGTGGGCCCCGGCTCCCGCACCGACCACGGCGTGTACACGACCACGCCCGGCACCGCCCACCTCGCCCCCGCCCCCTGCCCGCCGTCCCTGCTGCGCCTGCTCGTGCCGCCGCCCCGGCCCTCGCATCCGCATCCGAACCCTCCGGTCCCCGCCGACCACGGCCGCGGCCTGGTCCAGTTCGTCCTCTCCGCGCACGAGGGCCAGCGCAACACCCGCCTCTTCTGGGCTGCCTGCCGTGCCTACGAGAACGGCATCGGCCCCGCTCTGGCCGACCCCCTGACCGAGGCCGCACTGGGCACCGGCCTGTCCGAACGCGAGGCCCGCGCGACGATCGCCTCGGCGGCGCGGATGACGGGGCATCGCCCCTGACAGCGAGGAGGCCGACGGAGCACGTGAAAGGGGCGCCCCCTCAGGGGGCGCCCCTTTCCGGCATCCGCGGTGGGTGTGGGATTTTAACCCACGGTGACTCGCGCCACGACGGTTTTTAAGACCTTTCGGCGATCACGGCCCTACGCCGCGCGAGCCTCGAAGATCATGGCCCCAACGTCGTGCTTTACCAGGCAGGTCCACAGACTGCCCGACGCGCCGGAAGCTTACGGGCCGTGATCACTCGCGCCAAAGCAGCTCCAGCCCAAAATCGCTCCACCGACCTCACTTCACGACTACCGCGCCGTGTCAAGTCACGATTCTCAGTGACATGACAGGAGAGCCGCTCGTGATCGGACTATAGGTGAACAACGCCATCCACGATCGGATGCCTAAAGGATCTTATCCATTCTCGCTTCAGCATCGAAGACGATGTCATGGCTGGCGGAAAGAAAGGGCCTGAAGCTACCAGCTCGGGCTTTACGACCCTCATTACTGCTTGCAGGGATCCATCCAATAAGGAGAACAAAAATTACCATGAACGACTCTCGCTTGCGAGACAGCTTCCTGCTGGAGGAAAAGGCACGCCGGGCGCACGACCGGGCCATGCGTCGAAAGCACCAGCACCGGGCCGAAGCTCGCCGTGCCCGAGAACGGATCGAGTCCGTGTTGAGCGGCCGGATCGATGAAGAGGCAGCCGCCAAGTGCCGCGTCGAGGTGGCGGAAGAACTCCAACGGCGTGCCGCTGCGTGGCTTGCCGCACCCGAGCTCAAGGCGGAACCGGTCGTACCCCGGATCACGGTCGAGTCGAATGCCACCGTGAAGTCGGGTTCATACGACTCAGTGAACCATATCGGTGGGGCTTCGGCGGCCGCCGATGACGGTACCTTCAGCCTCAACGTGCAGTCCATCGGCCAGGAATCCGACCATGCATGGATCTCGATCGGCTCCTGGTTCACCGCGACAGAGGACAATCCCCAGCAGCGGTTCGCCGCCGATGTCGCTTTCAACATCGACTGGTGGGACAGCGCTGAGGGCTACGTCGCCCACAACGACTTCACGACGTCTCTAAACGTTTGGAAGATCGATTTCAGTGCCCCTCCCCCTTTCATCGTCACAGTGCTCAACACTCAAGTCCAGCCGACCTGGAGTGACGGCGTGGGCTGGCTCGAGAGCCATGGCCAGGAACAGTTCGGGGTCACGGTCTCTCCGGAGGGATTCTTCTCTGCGGAAGCCGGCGTCTCGTACATGTGCTCAGTAGACGCGGATGCGCTCGTCGACTCCGACGGCGGAATTTTCGGCTTCGGCGCCTCGACCATCCATGTCGGTGGGTGTGTCAAGGATCTGGTGTTCGGGGACACATGACAGCCATGCCTCAACTGTCCTTCATCACCGCCCAACGGCAGCGGCCGCTGGGCGGTGATGAACAGGGATGCCTGTAAGTACAGCAGCGAAGTACAGCAACCACAGCAACTTCGCTCGGGCATCGCCCGAGTCATCGGCAATAGTTCAGAGCGGACTTAGTTCGACGCGATTCAGTGTCAGGCGAGCTGTCATCTCATCCCTAGTCAGCGACTTGAAGACACCAATCGCTGAAGACAGAAGAGCGATAATAGCGCCCATGCTAGCCAATGCTGTGGTCGCGTTCGGAAAGAGCTCCGATGAAATCTGCCGCCATCGACGGCGCAAGACGAGAGCTTTCAATTTCTGCCACTGATGTTGCTTTATGTGGCAGCCGCGCAGAACCCCTCGACCATTGTTGCGGCACTGCTCTACATCTCCGCGATTAAGCGCGCCGCACGGCACAGGCGCCTGAAAAAGGAACCAAATGAAGCTGAGTGCAGATAAGACGGTGATGCCAATGGGGCCTATGCCGGAAGTCAGCCATCCAGTAATAGCGATGATGAATGCGATGAGGCCCCAGTAGCGCCAGAGGTCATTCTTCTTCTTCGCCATGCAGGCGGATCGTAGTGGGACCCGATGAAGTCGATCACGGGCGCACGGACGGCGCACAGTGTCACGGCAGGCTCGGATAGCGTAGCTGAGGACGGTGGGGTGCAGCGAGGCACACGCGCGCCTGATCGGTCGGCGCACCCACCGTCGTGGCTGACTGTCGTCGGCTGAGGCTCAGCCCCCGAGTCTGAGCTTCCGCCCAGGGTTCTCCGGAGCGAACGGGTCGTGCCATGCGCGTGCCAGATTCCTGCGGAGAACTACGGGGAACAGCGGGGACTGGCCGCGGGTACGGCCAGGGACGCAACACCGCCCCGCCGCAGGTCAGCACAGAAACTGCCGCTAGAAAACCCAAGCTTCCCAAGCTCAGAGCTTCGTCAGGATGCCCGGCGCGGCTGTCGCTCCTCGTCGTTCAAAGCGTTGCTGATCTCCCGAAGGCGCCCCGCGGACAGGGCGAAGGCATTGCGAGGGTTTCGGTAGGAGTACCCACCGTCGTTGATCCAGACGCCGTTTGCCAACCGCCAGTGGACAGGCTCCCATTGGCCCTGGTTCTCCAGGAGCATCCCTGCTACTTCGGCGGGCTCTTCGATCAACGTGAGAGCGGCCAGCGCGGCAGTGAGGGGAACCGCCGCGTCGTCGGGGAGCCGCGCATCGCCAAGGGTCGGAAAGAGCAGCAGGAGGCGAGCATCAGTATCACCAACACCGTCTTGTGCCGGCTGTCGAGCGACGGACAGCAGTTCCGGCCAGGCCGTGCCGGGCCCCATGAAATGGCCGTCGTCGACTGCGAGGGTTTCCGCTGCCGACCAAGCCGGGTGACGTATCAGGTAGTCCACCCCTCGGTCCCCGTCGAGGTTGCGGTAGACGACGTAGATGGTGTGACCGGAGCGCAGGGGCACGCTGAACACTGGCCACTCGCGGTCGGCGGAGAGCGCGCGGTACAGCTCCATGGCCGCATCCCAGTCGGCACCGAACGCGGCTCGTTGCGCGTCCTCACCGCGCAAACAGCTACCGAGGTGCACCGGCCAGAACAAGGGGTCGTCCAGATACGCGCTCCCCTCGATCAGAGGGCCGCCTTTATATCCCGGGATCTGCAGCACCCGAGGATCATGGCACGAGACGCGGGCGCTCCTGCCTCTGCGCCTTCGACGGGATGCGCATACGGCACCGCACCACAAGCGCACCAGAACGAGCGGGGAACAGCGGGGAACGACGGTGAAAGCAACCTGGCCCGACGAGGCTGCATCACAGCCGTTCCAGGTCAGTCCCCAAACCGGCCTCGAATGCTCGCAGCTTCCCAAGCTGAGGTACCAGAGCTACCGTCCCGAGATCCCCTGGGCGGAGACGCCGACGGCGATGAACACGCCAACAACCAGGAACCCCCAGGCCACTACCTTCTGCATGACCCGGTTGACGCGGTCGTTGAAGTCGCGCCGCTGCCCTCTACGGCCCTCGGACAGGCGCCGCAACCACGAGGGCACACTCGCCTCAGCCCGTCGGCGGTGCCAGGTCGCGAACCCTCGATAGTCGAGAACCAGGACCAAACCCACAGCCGCGAAGAACGCCCCCAGAAAAAACAGCGGCAGCAAGCCCCACCCATGGACAGGCGTGCCACGCCCGACCATCACCGCGACCGTGACCGTGAGGCCATCACGTGTCATCACCCGGGGATCATAGATGTGCAAGCCCGCCAGAGTGCATCCTGTTCGTCTGCCTCGTAGCAGGCCCGTGCCCCATCCGTGCCCGATCCTGCGGAAAACCACGGGGAACTACGGAGACGAACGGGCACCGCGCAACGCAACGGCCCCCGACCGTATCGCCTGGTCAGGGGCCGTCAACCTGCGCGGTGGGTGTGGGATTTGAACCCACGGTGACTCGCGCCACGACGGTTTTCAAGACCGTTCCCTTAGGCCGCTCGGGCAACCCACCTCGTCCCCGCCCACCAGGGGCGGAGCGGGTACAGCGTACCGGGATCCACAGTCCGGCGGGCGGTGTGGTCCGTAGCGGGGCCCCGGAGCCGGTGGGGGACCTGGGGCCGGTGGGGCACCCGGGGCCGGTGGGGGACCCGGGGCCGGCTGCATGGTGACAGGTCAGGGGCGGGCGATGCCGACCGCCGAGGGGCGCCCCTCGTCGAGAAGCGCCCCTACGCGTGCGTGCCGGTCGGTCCGGTCAGTTGTCGCCGACTCGGGAACCCAGGGTCAGCTGGACCGTGTGTTCCTGGCCGCCGCGCTTGTAGGTGACCGTGACCTTGTCGCCGGGCTTGTGGGTCCAGATCTCGCCGATCAGGGTCGGACCGCTGTCGATCACCATGTCGTCCAGCTTGGTGATGACGTCACCCGGCTTGAGGCCCGCCTTGTCGGCCGGCCCGCCCGACTCGACCGCGGCGGAGCCGCCCGCGCCCTGGTCGGTGATCTTCGCGCCGCCGGTGGAGTCCTCCAGCGAGACGGAGGCGCCGATCTTGGCGTACACCGGCTTGCCGGTGCCGATCAGCTGCTGGGCGACGTACTTGGCCTGGTTGATCGGGATGGCGAAGCCCAGGCCGATCGAGCCGGACTGGCCGGAACCGAACCCGCCGCTGTTGGTCGACTGGATCGCCGAGTTGATGCCGATGACCGCGCCGGAGGCGTCCAGCAGCGGGCCGCCGGAGTTGCCCGGGTTGATCGACGCGTCGGTCTGCAGCGCGCTCATGTACGACGCCTTGCTGCCGGAGCTGCCGTCGCTGGAGGCCACCGGGCGGTTCTTGGCGCTGATGATGCCGGCGGTCACCGTGTTGGACAGGCCGAAGGGCGCGCCGATGGCGATCGTCTCGTCGCCTACGGCCACCTTGTCGGAGTCGCCCAGGGCCAGCGGATTGAGGTCCGACGGGGGGTTCTTGAGCTTGATGACCGCCACGTCGTAGCCCTGGGCGTGGCCGACGACCTCGGCGTCGTACTTCCTGCCGTTCGGGAACGTGGCCGTCAGCTTGCCGCCGTCGAGCGAATCCGCCACCACGTGGTTGTTGGTGATGATGTGGCCCTGTTTGTCGAAGACGAACCCGGTGCCCGTGCCACCCTGGCCGTTGGTGCTCTCGGATTCGATGGTGACCGTGCTGGGCAGCGCCCTGGCGGCCACGCTGGCGATCGTGCCGGGCGCGCGCTTGACCTGGGTCGCGCCGCTGTCGGAGGCGGAGACGGTGGTGGAGCCGCTGCTGTCGCTGTTCTTGGCCAGGGTGTAGCCGAGGCCGCCGCCCAGGCCGCCCGCGACCAGAGCGGCCACCAGGACCGCGGCGACGAGACCGCCGCGGCCGCTGCGCGGCTTGGGGGCGGGCTGCTGGTACGACGCTCCCCAGCCGCCGGCGCCACCCGCGCCGCCCGCGCCACCCGCGCCGCCCGCGCCGCCCGCTCCGAAGCCGGCGGCACCGGCACCACCGTCGCCGTAGGGCGCGCCGCCGTGGGACGCTCCATCGCCGTAGGGCGCGCCGGCGCCGTGGGCCGCGCTCTCGCCGTACGGCGGGTTGGCCGGCGGCGGAGGTGGCCAGGAACCGTCGGGGGCCGGACCCGAGGGAGCCGGGCCGGATGCGTGCGGGGCGGCGGTGTGCGGGGCGGCGGTGTGCGGGGCGGTGGCGGGCCGGCCGGGCTCGGTTTCGGCCGCGGCCGGAGCGTCCTGGGGGACGGGCGGAAGGGGCGCCGTCGGCTCGTTCCCCCCGGGGGCGGAGCCTTCCGGGGAGGTGGTGGGAGAGGCCACCGGCACAGGAGGTGCTGACGGGGCCTGGGGTACCTCGTTGCCCTCGTTCTCGGTGCTCACAGCTCTTCTCCTCGGTCCACGGCTGTTGTGTTCGGTCGCACTTGCTCACGCTCGGCAGCTGCGCATGGTGCTGTGGTCAGTCTCCACTGTTCCGTTTGTATGCAGTCAGCTTTTCCCACGAGCCGTCAGAGCACCATAAGCGGCGGCTGTGGGTCCGCGCCCAGTCCTTACACAGGGCCTTACCGGCAAAAGTTACATAAACGGGCACCGGGTGCGCCCCGGCCGCCCCGTACGCCTCCGGACGGTGGCACCATGACGCGGTGACCCACGCACGACAGCGCTCCGTCCAGGTCGTCGCCCATCGGGGCGCCTCCGAAGACGCGCCCGAGCACACCCTGGCCGCCTACAAGAAGGCGATCGAGGACGGCGCCGACGCCCTCGAGTGCGACGTACGACTGACCGCCGACGGCCATCTGGTCTGCGTGCACGACCGTCGTGTGAACCGTACCTCCAACGGCCGCGGCGCCGTCTCCGCGCTGGAACTGGCCGATCTCGCCGCGCTCGACTTCGGCTCCTGGAAGACGCGTGAGAGCTGGCGCGGACGGGACGAGGAGCCCGACTGGGAGCACCGGCCGGAGGACCGCAAGGAGACCTCCGTGCTCACTCTGGAGCGACTGCTGGAGCTGGTCGCCGACGCCGGGCGGCGAGTGGAGCTCGCCATCGAGACCAAGCACCCCACGCGCTGGGCCGGCCAGGTCGAGGAGCGGCTGCTGACGCTGCTGAAGCGGTTCGGCCTGGACGCGCCGGCCTCCGCCGCCGAGTCCCAGGTCCGGGTCATGAGTTTCTCGGCGCGCTCGCTGCACCGCGTACGTGCCGCCGCGCCGACGCTGCCGACGGTCTATCTGGTGCAGTTCCTCACCCCTCGGCTGCGCGACGGGCGGCTGCCCGCGGGCGTGCGGATCGCGGGGCCCTCGATCCGCATCGTGCGCAACAACCCCGCCTATGTGGAGCGGCTGCAGCGCGCCGGTCACCAGGTGCATGTGTGGACCGTGAACGAGCCCGAGGACGTCGATCTCTGCGTCGAGCTGGGCATCGACGCCATCATCACCAACCGCCCGCGCGCGGTTCTGCGGCAGCTGGGGCGCATGTGACCTCAAGAGGCCGGTAAGGGCCGCGTCCGTCCCCTTGACCCCGCTGTGCGGCTGCTGAATCCTCCACTCTCGGCCAGACCACTGAAATCCAGCCATACGACGACCAGAAGAAGGGCCTTCGTCACAGGGAGTGCTCCGGCGCGTTCGCTCCGTGCAGGGCCGTTGCGAATGCGTCACCGGAAGAGGATTGGCCGGTTTCCGGTACAGGCCAATGGGGCATCCACACCGTGGCGTGGGGCAAAGGAGGTCTCGGGGGTGGCGTTGGTGGTGGCACAGGAGGTGCCCACGTCGTCGAGCATGGCCGTACCCCATGGCCCTGCGGGCGTGGGGAAGGCGAGACACCGGATGCGTTCGCAGTTGCGCAGCGGTGGCGTGTCCGAATCGGTCATCGACGATGCCGTACTGATCCTTTCCGAACTGCTGAGCAATGCCTGCAAACACGGGCGGCCCCTGGGCAACGCGCTGGCCGGCGACGGTGATGTGCGCGCCGCGTGGCGGGTCGACACGCGGGGCCGGCTCATCGTGGAAGTGACGGACGGCGGCGGTCCGACCCGCCCGGCACCGGCCACCCCGTCGGTGACCGCGCACGGCGGCCGCGGGCTGAACATCATCACGGCCCTCGCCGACGACTGGGGCGTCCGGGACGACGTCCACGGCGAGGTGACGGTCTGGGTGGTGGTCCACGCCGACGTCCACGATCCCGATGCCGGGTGCCGGCGTGACGGTTTCGCTACGCGCGTCACCTCTCCCGCGCTCCCGGACCTGCCGGGCCTGGACTTCGTGGACGCGTTCGACGACCTGGACTGACCGGCGTGGCCGAGGAGTTGGGCCGCCGGGCATGCTCGAGGAGCTCGGGCGAGCCGCGCGGTGAATGACACCGGCCGGCGGACACGGTCGAGCAGCTGGACCCGGGGGGTGGATCCCGGGCCCCGCACCGACGGACGAGAGCCGAGAGCCGGACCAACGGCCGAGGGCCGGGAACCAGGTGACCGTGGGCCCTGGGCGGCAGGGGCTGGGCCGGGGTGCGGGACAGGCCGAAGTTGTCCACAGGTTCACACCGTTGGCGTCGTGCTGGCGTGCGTTGTCCACAGGTTCCCGCCGGTCATGGCCTGAACGGCTAGGCTCCCGCCCGTACGAGAAGAGCCGTAACCGGGAGACACCCACGATGGCCAAGAAGCGACCCCAGACGAAGGCCGAGCGGCCGCAGCTCAGCGATGCAGAGGTCCCGGTTGTCGGCGCCCGCGAGCCCTGCCCCTGCGGCAGCGGCCGGCGCTACAAGGCGTGCCACGGCCGGGCCGCGGCACACGCGGCGACCGAGCTGGTGCACCGCCCGTTCGAGGGGCTGCCCGGCGAGTGCGACTGGGTGGCGCTGCGCGAGCTGGTGCCGGCCGCGACGGTCGAGCTGACCCTCAAGGACGCCCTGCCCGAGGGCGTCCCGTCCGTCACGCTGGCCACGGTGCTGCCGATGGCCTGGCCCGCGCTGCGCCGCGACGACGGCTCGGTCCTGCTCGGCCTGCAGAACGACACCTCGTCAGGCGACCTCAGCCGCGACCTCGCCGACACCCTGCAGCGCGCCCTGACGGCCGAGCCCGGCACCCCGGTCCAGGGCCGCCGCGCCCCGGCCGGCGGCCCGCGGCTGCAGGACGTGCTCGACCTCCAGGCACCGTTCGAGCCGGTCGTGCACAGCGGCTTCGAGTTCTGGGTGCCGGACGCGGAGAACGCCACGCCCGAGGTGACCGCCTCCCTGGAGCGGGCCAACGCGGCCGCGATCCCGACGGCGAGGCTGAGCGGTGTGGACGCCGCCTACTGGTGCGAGACCCCGGAGAAGAACCACCTGCGCTGGGTGATGCCGCATCCGGAGGAGCAGCTTCTGGACGCTCTCGCGCGGCTGCACGCGGCGGGCCGCTCCAACCTGGGCGAGGGCACCCGGCTCGTGGGCTCCTTCCGTGCTCACGGCCTCACCGTGCCGGTCTGGGACCTGCCGAGCGGGGTCACGGCGGACGACGTGGAGAAGCCGGCCGCCGAGTTCGCCGAGCGCCTCGCCGCCGCCCTGGCCGCCACCGAGCCGCTCACCGCGGACGAGCGCCGGGCGCGTGGCGGACTGACCAACCGGCAGGTCACGCTCAGCTGACGCGGCCGCGCGCGCCGGGGCGGCTGAACGGTCGGTAAGGCGCGCGCACCGCTCACGGAAACGGGTGACTCCTGTCACAACTCCCCCTGGGTGACAGGGAAATCGGTGGCCGAATGCCCCGGACGGAATTTGCGAACCGCCGATCTCTTGTTACCGTTCCAGTAGCCCGGTTGCTGGTGCATCCCCCGTCGCCAGCAACCGGGTCTTTCCATGCCCGCGTACGACGCCCACAGCGCCGCGGAACGTCAACTCCCGTTGTTGGTCACGGAGTTGCCGTCACCCTCCGCGGTGTTGCTGGTCGAGCGCAGCAGCAGCGCCCCGTCGGCCCCGCGCGCGGCGAACTCGGTGACGGCCGTGTAGGCGTCCATGCCGCCCCGGCTGCGCTCGCGGGGTGTCTCGCAGGTGGCGGGCTCGTCGTCGCCGCCCGTCACACAGTGCGTCTGCACACTGCGGCCGCCCGGACCCATCAGGCTGAGCACGGCATCCAGCGACTTGCCGGTGGAGTTGCGGTAGTAGGTGCGGGCCCAGGTGTCGGTGCCCTGAGCCAGGACACAGGTCTGCGCCTCGATGCCGTCGGGGGAGGTGAGCTGGAGGCCACACCGCGCGGCGGTGGCCAGGCCGAGCCCGAGCAGCCGGGTGGACCCATCGAGCGAGGGCAGCTTGTCGTCCCCCCACCCGGATCCCTCGACCCCTCGCCCGGATCCCCCGTCCCCCGACCCGGATCCCTCCTCGCCCCGCCCGGAGCCCCCGGCGGAGGCGTGCCCCGAAGCGCTCCCCACGGCGCGCCCCGAAGCGCCCTCACGCCCAGGGAGCCGTAGGGCGTCCCGCGCCTTCCCGGCCATCGCGCGGCGGGCCGCCTCGCCCACCTGCCCGGCGGACGCCACGGCGAGCGGCAGCACGACCGCGGCCACCACGACACCGATCAACGCGAGCAGCCGTACCTTCCCGGAGTCCGGCACGCGCACCCATCTCGGCCAGGCCCTCGACCGTCGTTCCGCCCCCCGCGCAGATCGGCGGCCGTGCCGCCCAGAAGGCCCCCCGGAGAACCGAGGGCCATGTCCCCCAGACATATGCAGCATGTGCGGAAGATAACGAGCCGGCAGGGCTCGCGGCCCCGCCCGCGCCGGACACCCCTACAACTCGGGCGCGCTCACACCCGTACGAGTGAGGGCGTCGATCACGGCGTCCACCACGGCCTCCACGTCGGGCACCCAGGGCGAGGCCGAGCCGGGCAGCGGCGCGCGCTCCCAGCGGACGGCGCCCTGGCCGGTCTCGGACGGGGGCAGGGCGAGGTAGCCGCCCTCGCCGTGGAAGCGCAGGGAGCCGGGGACGAAGTCCTTGGCGTAGAGCAGTTCGCCCAACTGCTCCATGGAGTACGGCTTCACCAGCAGCGCCCAGCGGGTCGGGGCGGCGATCACCGGGCCGAGGCGCATGCCCCGCCGGTCGAGCAGGGCGAGGGCGCGGGAGGCGGCGAGCGCCGGCAGGCTGACCGCGCAGGGCGCCTTGCCCCCGGTGGCCAGGACGATCGGCGCGCTCGGCCGGTTGGTCCACCACCAGCGCACCATGCGGGCGTCGGTCGTGGCGGCGAGCAGGCCGGGATCGAAGGGGTGCGCACCGGGCACCGTGCACTCCGGGTCGGGGCAGGCGCAGCGGGCCCGCCCCTGCGGGTCCGGGGCCACGCCCGGGAGTACCGGCCACTGCCATTCGGTCGCGAAGGTCAGGGCCGCGCCGATCAGCTCAGGCCTCTCGTCGTTCCGCCTGGGCCTCCCGTCGTTCCGCCTGGACAGGAGCCTGCGTCGCCTTCCGAGGATCTCGCGCATGAGCGCTCGTTCCTTTCCGTTGCACCGCTGGCAACACCGTGGTCCACATCACATCATGTGTCGATCACTTCACTGTGCGTACCTGTTGGCGCATCACGCCCCTGCGCATGACAGGGGGAACCCCAAGGGGTCGAGCATGGGCCGCGTCCGCGTCCATAGTGCGTCCATCAAAAAGCACGGTTGCGGCACGGGGGTGGCGAAGTATGGCGTTTTGCCGTCGCGCGTGTTTCTCTCCGCCTCCGCCAGGGAGGATGGGGCTCGGCCGTCGGTGGCTATGACGCCCGGGTCCGTCGCCAGGTTCCGGGTGGTCCCCAACCACCCCTGGCCTTCACCGAGTACGTACCCATCACGACCGCTGTGACGCTCCGTGGAGCAAGGCCAGTCGACCGCAATGGACCGATACCTGGTGCAGTTTTCAGCCAACTTGGCAGTAAGGCAAGGGGTTCGAGGGAAACCTCGCCAGACTCACGGACACCAGGAATCCCTGCAGGACAATGCTGGACATCCCCTCACGAGTGCGTGTACATGTGGAGACACTGCTAGCGGCGCAGAATGACATGGGGGTTTGCGATGCTTTTCAGCAATACGCACCGGTCTGAAGGCCGGACGCCATGAACGCCCCGCACCCCCCGAAAGTGGCCGGAATCGATCCAACGGTTCCGACGCCCGCACACACTGCGCCCACTCCCCCCGCCGCCGACGCCGATCCCTCCCCCGGCACCCCTCCCGTCCCGGCCCCCAACACCCCCGCACCCGGCGCCCTCCTCCAGGACCGGCTGGCCGGCTGGGTCTCGGACCTCACGACCCTCCACGAACTCACCGAGCGCCTGTCCCGCACGAACGCCCTGGATGCCGCCCTCCACGAACTCCTGCGCGCCGGAGCCGCCCTCGTCGGCGCCCGCCGCGGCCTGGTCGCCCTGGAACCCGGCGACGGGCTCGGCCCCCGCACCACCCTCGGCCTGGGCCTCGGCCGGGCCGACCTCGGCCACATCGAGACCGTCCCGCGCGGCGCGCTGCCGTACGACACCAACACCGCCGCCGAGATCATCCACCCCGATCTGCTCGCCGAGGACGGCCTCGACCCCCGGCACCGCGAGGTCGCCGCCCGTCTCGGCTACGCCGCCAGCTACGCCCTGCCCCTCGCCACCGACTCCGCCGGCCGCCTCGGCGCCGCCGTCTGGCTCTACGACGAACCGGCCGAACCCCACGAGCGGCAGCGCCACCTCGCCGGCCTCTACGTCCGGCACGCCACCGAGCACCTGGCCCGGCTGGTGGAGGTGGAACGCACGCGCGCGCACGTGGCGACCCTCACCGAGGAACTGCTGCCCACCCGGCTGCCCCGCGTGCCCGGCGTCCAGCTCGCCGCCCGGCACCGCACCGGCCCGCGCGGCGGCGGCGACTGGTACGACGCGCTGCCCCTGCCGGACGCCGCGCTCGGCCTCTCGGTCGGCTCGGTCACCGGCTCCGGGCCCAGCGCCGTGGCCGCGATGGGCCGGCTGCGCGCCTCCTTGCGCGCGTACGCCGTGATGGAGGGCGAGGACCCGGTCGCCGTCCTGTCCGATCTGGAGCTGCTGCTGCGGCTGACCGAGCCCGCCCGCTCGGCCACCGCGCTGTTCGCCTACTGCGAGCCCGCCCTGCGCAAGATCACCCTGGCCGGCGCCGGACACAGCCCCCCGCTGCTGATCGGCGAGCGCCGCACCGAGTTCGCCGAGACCTCCGTCTCCGCCCCGCTCGGCATGCTCGCCTGCTGGGAGGCGCCGAGCGTCGAGATCCAGGCCGAGGCAGGGGAGACGGTCCTGCTCTACACCGACGGGCTGCTGCACCGTACCGGCGACCCGACGGACCGCGCCTTCACCCGCCTGCACACGGCCGCCGCGAGCATCCCGCGCGCACTGCGCCACGACCCGGGCGCCGTCGCCGACCACGTCCTGCGCACCGTGCTGCCGGGCGGTCTGGACGAGGCCGACAGCGAGGAGGACGTGGTGCTGCTGGCGGCCCGCTTCGACTGAGCCCACCTGTGATGACCGGGCATAACAGGTCATCCGGCCTGGCCCGCTCCCGGTACGACCGTACGATGATGGAGGTCCCCGCTCGGCCACAAGCAGGAGCGTCGCGGGCCCCGGGGGAGATCACAAGGCGTATCGAGGAGGATCACGTGTCCGACGAGCTCAACCCGGCTGTGCCCGACTCCGCTACCGCGGAGGGCCCCGAGACCGAGTCCGAGGAGCCCATCAAGCAGCGGAAGAACGGCCTGTACCCGGGCGTCTCCGACGAGCTGGCCGAGAACATGAAGTCCGGCTGGGCCGACACGGAACTGCGTGACCTGGAGCCGGTCCCGCAGGCCGCCGAGACCGCGCGCCGCCGCGCCGCGCTCTCCGCCCGCTTCCCGGGCGAGCGCCTGGTGATCCCGGCGGGCAACCTGAAGACCCGCTCGAACGACACCGAGTACGCCTTCCGCTCGTCCGTCGAGTACGCGTACCTCACCGGCAACCAGACCGAAGACGGCGTCCTGGTCCTGGAGCCCAAGGACGGCGGCCATGAGGAAACGATCTACCTTCTGCCCCGCTCGAACCGCGAGAACGGCGAGTTCTGGCTCTCCGGCCAGGGCGAGCTGTGGGTCGGCCGCCGCCACTCCCTCACCGAGTCCGAGGCGCTGTACGGCATCCCGGCCGCCGACGTGCGCGAGCTGGCCGACAAGCTGCGCGAGGCCACCGGCCCGGTGCGGGTCGTGCGCGGCTACGACGCCGGCATCGAGGCCGCGCTGACCGACAAGGTCACCGCCGAGCGCGACGAGGAACTGCGCGTCTTCCTCTCCGAGGCCCGGCTGATCAAGGACGAGTTCGAGATCGGCGAGCTGCAGAAGGCCGTGGACTCCACGGTCCGCGGCTTCGAGGACGTGGTGAAGGTCCTCGACAAGGCCGAGGCCACGTCCGAGCGCTACATCGAGGGCACCTTCTTCCTCCGCGCGCGCGTGGAGGGCAACGACGTCGGCTACGGCTCGATCTGCGCGGCCGGCCCGCACGCCTGCACTCTGCACTGGGTCCGCAACGACGGCCCGGTCCGCTCCGGCGACCTGCTCCTGCTGGACGCGGGCGTGGAGACCCACACCCTCTACACCGCCGACGTCACGCGCACGCTGCCGGTGGGCGGCACGTACAGCGAGATCCAGAAGAAGATCTACGACGCCGTGTACGAGGCCCAGGAGGCCGGTATCGCGGCCGTCAAGCCGGGCGCCAAGTACCGCGACTTCCACGACGCCGCCCAGCGCGTGCTCGCCGAGAAGCTCGTCGAGTGGGGCCTGGTCGAGGGCCCGGTGGAGCGCGTCCTGGACCTGGGCCTGCAGCGCCGCTGGACCCTGCACGGCACCGGCCACATGCTCGGCATGGACGTCCACGACTGCGCGGCCGCGCGGACCGAGACGTACGTGGAGGGCACGCTGGAGCCGGGCATGGTCCTCACCGTCGAGCCGGGGCTGTACTTCCAGGCCGACGACCTGACCGTGCCGGAGGAGTACCGGGGCATCGGCGTCCGCATCGAGGACGACATCCTCGTCACTCAGGACGGCAACCGAAACCTTTCGGCCGGTCTGCCGCGCCGCTCCGACGAGGTCGAGGCCTGGATGGCCGCACTGAAGGGCTGATCTGCGTTTGAATGGCCGGGTACCGGGGAGTGCCCGGCCCTTCACGTGCCTGGGGGAAGGTTCTCGTGGACGACTTCTGGTCCGGTGTCGGTGTCGATCTGCATCTGGAGCCGGACGCGGCGGACGGGCGCCGTACCGGACTGGAGCGGGCCCTGCGCAACGCCGTACGGGACGGCCGGCTGGTGCCGGGGACCCGGCTGCCGGCCACCCGGCGGCTCGCCACCGAGCTCGGCATCTCCCGCGGCACCGCCAAGGCCGCCTACGACCAGCTCGTCGCCGAGGGGTACCTGACGGCGCGGCAGGGCTCGGGCACCCGGGTCGCCGAACTGCCGCCCGTCGCCTCGGCGGAACCCGGCACCACGGCACGCACGCGTGCCCCGCGTTTCGATCTGCGCCCCGGCAGCCCGGACGTCGGCGCGTTCCCGGCGGCGGCCTGGCTGCGCGCGCTGCGCCGGGCCATAGCGACGGCGCCCTCACTGGCGTACGACTACGGCGACCCGCGCGGCCGGATCGAGCTGCGCACGGCCCTCTCCGGCTATCTGGGCCGGGCGCGCGGGGTGCTCGCGCCACCGGAGCGGATCGTCATCACCTCCGGGTACGTCCAGGGCCTCGCGCTGCTCACGCGCGTGCTGGACGGGGCCGCCGTCGCCATGGAGGACCCCGGGCTGCCGTTCCACCGGGAAGTCGTACGGCGGGGTGGCGGAACGGTCCTGCCGGCGCCCGTCGACGCGCACGGGGTGCGCCCCGAGGAGCTGGGCGAGGCCGCCGCCGTGGTGGTCACACCGGCGCACCAGTACCCGACCGGGGTGACCCTGTGCCCGGAGCGGCGGCGGGCGCTCGGCGACTGGGCACGCGCGCGTGGCGGGCTGATCGTCGAGGACGACTACGACGGCGAGTTCCGCTACGACCGCCAGCCGGTCGGCGCGCTCCAGGGCATGGCCCCCGGCCAGGTGGTGTACCTCGGCACCGCCTCCAAGACGCTGGGCCCCGCACTCCGCCTCGGCTGGATGGTACTGCCGCCGCATCTGGTCGACGCGGTCGCCGACGCCAAGCTGCACAGCGACCACCACACCGAGACCATCGGCCAGCTGGCCCTCGCCGAGCTGATCGACAGCCACGCGTACGACCGGCACGTGCGCGCGTGCCGGCTGCGCTACCGGCGCCGCCGGGACCAGTTGCTGGACCGGCTGGGCGCGGGCCGGAGCGTGCACGGCATCGCGGCCGGACTGCACGCCCTGATCGACGTGCCCGACGAGGCGGAGGTGCTCGCCCGCGCACAGGCGGAGGACCTCGCCCTCGGCGCCCTCGGCGACCACTGGCACGAGCCCGGCCCCGGCCGCCCGCAGGGGTTGGTCGTCGGCTACGGCACGCCTCGCGAGCGGGCGTATCCGGAGGCGCTGGAGGTACTGGCGAAGGTGCTGGAGGGCTGAGCGGGGCCCGTCACACGGCGGGATCGTCGTCGTGCAGGATTCGCTGGAAGAGCCGGCAGTCCCGCCACTCCCCGTCGATGTGCAGGTACTTCGGGGCCAGGCCGATCGGTTCGAACCCGCACTTCGCCAGCACCCGCTGCGAGCCGGTGTTCCCGAGCAGCGTGGACGCCTCGATCCGGTGCAGCCCCACCGTGTCCCGCGCGATCCGGCAGACCCGCCGCACGGCGGCCGTGGCCAGGCCGCGGCCCTGGTGGCCGGCGGCCACCCAGTAGCCCAGGGAAGAACTGCAGAAGGGCCCTCGGGTGATCCCGGTCAGGGTGATGGTCCCGACGATCCGCCCGTCCACCGCCTGGAACACGAAGGGCACCGCGCGGCCCTCGGCGAACAGCCGCAGCAGCCCGTCGATCCGCTCCCGCTGCCCCGCCTCGGTGAAGAAGGACTCCGGCCGGCGCGGCTCCCAGGGCCGCAGGTGCTCACGGTTGTCCACGTAGGCCGCGCACAGCGCGCCCGCGTCGGCCGGCGCCGACAGCCGCAGTGTCACCCCGTCCGCTATGTCACCGCTCTCGATCTCCATGCCCTCACTATGCCGTCAGCAGCGAGGGATCCTTCGTCCACTTGAGGATCTTGTCGAAGCTGACCACCGTGCCGCCCCGGCCGGGTTTGGCGCCGATGTGGACATGGTCGGCGAGTTCGCGGATGAGACAGAGCCCGCGGCCGTGCTCGGCGTCCGCGCGGGCGGGCCGGATCTCCTGGGCGCGGGCGAACCCCGGTCCGGAGTCGGCCACTTCGATACGGCACTTCTCGCCGTCGAGATACGCGGTCACCCGGTACGCCTCCGACGCGCCCCCGTGCGGCGTGTTCCCGCCGTGTTCGACGGCGTTCGCGCAGGCCTCGGTCAGGGCGACGGACAGGTCGTAGGAGATCTCGGGGTCGACGCCCGCCGTCTCCATGGTGCCGATCAACAGCCGCCGGGCGAGCGGCACGCTCGCGGCCTCGCGGCGCAGATGGAGTGACCACCAGATGCTCATGCTCCAGCCTCCTGGCCGCGGCTCGACATACCGATACGTATTGCCGCCCGTAGGGGGACGTAAGCACACCGTTGACGTGACTCCGCCCATACGGCCGATGCGCCGAGGGAGGAATCGGTGTATGAGGGACGTTCCCGCGGCCCTGCCGTAGGGCGCCGGTAAGCGCAGTGCGATGATGAGGCCGCCATGACTGCCCCCCACCCGCGCACGGCGCGTCCCGGAGCCGGGCTCCGGATCCTGCGGGCCGCGGTGTTCGCCGCGGTCTGCGTCGCGCTGGCCGCGTGCGGGCACACCCTCGCCTCCTGCGCGAGCGTGCCCCTGTGGACACTGGGCGCGGGCTTCCTCGGCTGTCTGCTGCTCGTGGTGCCGCTCGCCGGGCGGGCCCGCTCGCTGCCGGGCATCGCCGCGCTCCTCGCGCTCGGCCAGACCGCGCTGCACACGCTGTTCGGGCTGGGCCAGCACGGGGCTGTCATGACCGGCGCCGGGATGGCGACTGGGTCGACGTGGTCGATGGGATCGATGGGGTCGATGAACTCCACCGGCTCCACGGTCTCCTCGCTCAGCGACACCGCGCTGGTGGAGCAGGCCGCGCGGCTGCTGTGCGGGGCGAGCCCGGCCGCCCTGACCCCGGGGCACGCCTTCCACCTGCTGCTCGCCGCCCATCTCGTCGACCGCTCGGGCCGGCCCGTGACAGTCATGGGCGGCATGCACCACGCGTACGACGCCACCGGGTCCTCGGCCGCGCTGCTGCCCTCGCTGCCCATGCTGCTCGGTCACGTCCTCGCGGCCGTCGCCGCGGGCTGGCTGCTGCGCCGCGGCGACCTGGCGCTGCTGCGGCTGATCGAGCTGTCGGCGCACGAAGTCGCGGAGGGGACGCTCGTACGGTCCCTGCGCGCCGCGCTCGCGCTGGCACGCGCCCTGTGCGCCGGGCTCCTGCCCGCCTCCGAGCCCCTCCCGCGCGGCCGTCGTACCGCCCGGGACGAGGCACCCGGCCCGCACACCACCGCACTCCAGCACACGGTGATCCGGCGCGGCCCGCCCGCCGCCGCCTTCCGTCTCGCCGCCTGACGCGACGCGCGCACCGCTCCACCGATGCAGGGAGAGGGCTGCCGCCGTCGCGCGGCACGCGCGCGTGCGCGTACCTCTCTCGTCATCAGAACTCTGTCATCAGAACTCTCGGAGTGGAGTGCTCCTGCCATGCAGGCTTCCCGTATCGCTTCTCGTGTCACCGCCGCCGGCGCCGTCGCGGGCACGGCCGTCCTGGCACTGTCCGTCCCCGCCTTCGCGCACGTCACCGTGCAGCCGGAGACCCCCGCGGCCAAGGGCGGTTACACGGTCGTCGACTTCAAGGTCCCCAACGAGCGCGACAAGGCCTCGACGACCAAGGTCGAGGTGAACCTCCCGGCCGACCACCCGATCGCCTCGGTCATGCCGCAGGCCGTGCCCGGCTGGAACGCGCAGGTCACCAAGTCCAAGCTGGACAAGCCGCTGACCGTGCACAACGAGAAGATCGACGAGGCCGTCACCAAGGTCACGTGGACCGCCGCCGACGGCAAGGGCATCCAGCCCGGCTACTTCCAGAAGTTCCCGCTGTCCCTCGGCGCCCTGCCCGAGAACACCGACCAGCTCGTGTTCAAGGCCATCCAGACGTACTCCGACAAGGAGGTCGTGCGCTGGATCGAGGTGCCGCAGGCCGGCCAGGACGAGCCGGAGAACCCGGCTCCGGTGCTCGAACTGTCCGCCGCGACCGGCGACCACCACGGCACGGCGGGCGCCGAGGACGCCTCCGACAAGGCCGCGAGCGCCGCCGACTCCGGATCCGGCTCCCACGACACCGACATCACCGCACGCGTGCTCGCCGTGGTCGGCATCGTCGCCGGCGTCGCGGGCGTCGCCTACGGCGTCCTCGCGGGCCGCCGCCGGACCGCCTAAGCCCTTCCGGGCCGCGCACGGGGGTCGTGCGAGGCGTGCGACGCTTTCCTGGCCGTCGTACGACCCCCGGTGCGCGCCGGATTACTCACATCTGGGACATTTCTTTATGCGTAAGAAGACGTTCGCCGCGGCCGCGCTGCTCGCCGCCGCCACCCTGGCCCTCTCCGCCTGCGGCAGCGGAGACGACGGCAAGTCGCCGGTCTCCGCGGTCTCGCAGGAGTCCGACTCGGGCAAGGCCGCCACGGTCCTCGACCAGCCCTTCGAGAAGCCGGACCTCGTCCTCACCGACACGCACGGCAAGAAGTACGGCCTCCGCCAGGAGACCAAGGGCCACCCGACCCTGCTGTACTTCGGCTACACCCACTGCCCCGACATCTGCCCGACGACGATGAGCAACATCGCCGTCGCCAAGAAGGCGCTGCCCCAGGCCGAACAGAACGACCTGCGGGTCGTGTTCGTCACCACCGACCCCGGCCGGGACACCCCGGCCGAGCTGGGCAAGTGGCTCAAGGGCATCGACCCGCAGTTCATCGGCCTGACCGGGGACTTCGCCACCATCCAGGCCGGTGCCCGCTCCGTCGGCATCTCCGTGGAGCCGACCGCGAAGGACAAGAACGGCAAGCTCGTCTCCGTCCACGGCACCCAGGTGATCGCCTTCTCCCCGAAGACGAACGGCGGTTACGTCCTCTACGGCGAGGACGCCACGGTCGACGACTACACCAGGGACCTGCCCAAGCTCGTCAAGGGGGCGAACCCGTGAGGCAACCTGTGAGGCAACCTGTGAGGCGCCACCCCGCCGTCCTGACCGCGGCCGCCGCCCTCGCGGGCGCCCTAGCCCTCGCGGGCTGCTCGGACTCCGGCTCGGGCTCCGGGTCCGCGAAGGCCGAACTGTCGGTGAGCGGGCCGTACATGCCGCAGCCGGTCTCCGCCGACATGGCCGCCGGCTTTCTGACGATCAGCAACAAGGGCGGCGCCGAGGACGAGCTGACCGCGGTGACCAGTGACGTCGCCGGCCAGATCACCATGCACAGCACCCTGGGCGGCGCCATGCAGGAGAAAAGCTCCTTCTCCATACCCGCCCACGGTCAACTCGTGTTCAAAAGCGGTGGCAACCACCTGATGTTCGACAGGCTGAAGCGCAAGCCGCAGCAGGGCCAGACGGTCACCCTGAAGCTCACCTTCGCCAAGTCCGGACCCCTCACCGTCGAGATGCCGGTGAAGTCCGCCACGTACAACCCGTCGACCGGCCACTGAGGGAGGGACCCACCACCGTGACGCGGACCATCACCCCCACGGGACACCGCGGCAGCCTGCGCACCCTGGTACTGCTGCTCCTCGCCGTCACCGGCGCACTGTTCGCGGGTGCCGGACCGGCCTCCGCGCACGCGGCGCTGACCGGCAGCGACCCCGCACAGGGGGTGGTGGTCAAGCAGGCACCCAGCCAGGTCGCGCTCACCTTCTCCGAGAAGGTGGCGATGAACGACGACTCCCTGCGCGTCCTCGACCCCAGGGGCAAGGCCGTCCAGACCGGCGGCCCGGCCAACCTGAGCGGGACGACGTACGCCGTGAAGCTGAGGAGCGGCCTGGGCAACGGCACCTACACGGTGACCTACCAGGTCGTCTCGGCCGACAGCCACCCGGTCTCCGGCGCCTACACCTTCTCCATCGGGGCGCCCTCGCAGACCGTGGTGTCCGGCACCGGGCCGGTCGCGGGCGGCGGAGTCGTGGGCGCGCTCTACGCGATCGGGCGGTACGCGTCGTACGCCGGGTTCATCGTGCTCGCCGGCGGCGCGGCCTTCGTGCTCGCCTGCTGGCGGCGCGGCGCGGGCGTACGGGCCCTGCAGCGGCTCGTGGTCGGCGGCTGGCTCACGCTCACCGCGGCCACCCTGTGGCTGCTGCTCCTGCGCGGCTCCTACACCACCTCCGGGAAGCTCGCCGACGTCTTCGACCTCGGTCTGCTGGGCCAGGTGCTGCAGACCAAGACCGGCGCGGCGCTGGTCTCCCGGCTGCTGCTGCTCGCCGCCGCCGCGCTGTTCATCGCCGTCCTCTTCGGCGCCTACACCAAACGCGAGGAGGGCCAGGAGAAGCGCGATCTGACCTTCGGGCTCGCCATCGGCGGTGTGGTCGTCGCGGCGGGGCTCGCGAGCAGCTGGGCCATGGCCGAGCATGCCTCGGTCGGGCTCCAGCCGGGCATCGCCATGCCCGTCGACGTCGTCCATCTGCTGGCCGTCGCCACCTGGCTGGGCGGGCTGACCGCCCTGCTGGTGGCTCTGTACCGGGCGCCCGCCGGGACACCGGTGGAGGCCGCCGCCGTCCGCCGCTTCTCCCGCCTTGCCTTCGGCTCCGTCGTCGCGCTCGTCGCCACCGGTGTCTACCAGTCCTGGCGGCAGCTGGGCGCCTGGTCGGCGTTCACCGACACCCGGTACGGGCAGTTGCTGCTCGTCAAGATCTCCCTGGTGGCCCTGCTGGTCGGGATCGCCTCCGTGTCGCGGCGGTGGACGGGACGGCTCGGCGACGACACCGCCCCTGCCGCCACGGGCGCCGACGCCGCGGAGAGCGAGAAGGAGCGCGTCACCGCTGCGAAGGCGGCCGCGAAGAACGCCGGCTCCGGGGACTCCCAGCGTGCCGCGCAGCTCGCCCGGCAGCGGGCCGCGATGGACGCGGCCCGGCAGAAGCGGCTGCGGGACGGCGACGCGAACCGCTTCGGCCTGCGCCGTACGGTGCTCGCCGAGGCCGGTGTCGCGGTCGTGCTGCTCGCCGTCACCACCTGGCTGACCCAGACCGAGCCGGGCCGCACCGAACTGGACGCCAAGGCCGCCTCCTCGTCCTCCTCCAGCTCCGCCACGGCGCCCTCGAACGGCGCGCTGACCCTGGACATGCCCTTCGACACCGGCGGCACCGACGGCAAGGGCGTCGTCAGCGTCGACCTCGACCCCGCGCGCGTGGGCGGCAACGAGATGCATGTGTACGTCCAGGGCTCGAACGGCCGGGCCTTCGACATCCCCGAGGTGAAGGTCGAGTTCACCCTGGAGGCGAAGAAGATCGGCCCGCTGCCCGTGACCCCCGACCACATCACGACCGGCCACTGGTCGGCGAGCGGAGTGCAGATTCCCATGGCCGGCGACTGGAAGATCGCCGTCACCGTGCGGACCTCCGACATCGACCAGGTGACCGTCTCCAAGAACGCGCAGATCGGCTGAACGACACCATGCCCGACCAGTCCATCCCTCAGGCCCGCACCTCCGCCAAGGCGTCCGAGACGTCCGAGCCCGCGGGCGGCCACGGCATCTCACGGCGCGCCCTGCTCGGCACCGCGGGGGCCACCGGGCTCGTGCTCGGCGCGGCCGGCGGCGCCGTGGGCTATTCCGCCGCGCCTGCCCCGGCCACCCCGCTGAGCTCGCTGGGCTCCGATCGGGCGATGTTTCACGGGAAACATCAGCCCGGCATCACCGAGGGCCTCCAGGCGCGCGGTCATCTGGTCGCCTTCGACCTGGCGGCGGGCGCCGGCCGCCAAGAGGCCGCAGCCCTGCTGCGCCGCTGGTCGACGACGGCCGAGCGGCTGATGGCGGGCGAGGCCGCGCCGCACGACGACACCGATGTGGCCCGCGACGCCGGGCCCTCCTCACTGACGATCACCTTCGGCTTCGGGCACTCCTTCTTCGGGAAGACGGGTCTGGAGAAGCAGCGGCCGAGCGCGCTGGATCCGCTGCCGGACTTCTCCTCCGACCACCTCGACAAGACACGCAGCGACGGCGACCTGTGGGTGCAGATCGGTGCGAACGACGCCCTGGTCGCCTTCCACGCTCTGCGTGCCCTCCAGAAGGACGCGGGCGGCGCGGCCCGCCTGCGCTGGCAGATGAACGGCTTCAACCGGACCCCGGGCGCCACCGCGCACCCCATGACCGCCCGCAACCTCATGGGCCAGCTGGACGGCACCCGCAATCCGAAGCCGGCCGACTCCGACTTCGACCAACGGATCTTCGTGCCCGCCTCGGGCGAGCCGGCCTGGATGGCGAACGGTTCCTACGCCGTCGTACGCCGCATCCGCATGCTCCTGGACGACTGGGAGAAGCTGTCGCTGTCGGCCCAGGAGGCGGTCATCGGGCGCCGGAAGTCCAATGGGGCGCCGCTGTCCGGAGGCGATGAGACGACCCCGATGGACCTGGAGAAGACCGACGCCAAGGGCGAGTACGTCGTCCCCCTCAACGCGCACGCCCGGATCACCCGGCCCGACAGGAACGGTGGCGCCGCCATGCTGCGGCGCCCCTTCTCCTACCACGACGGCTTCGACGCGGACGGCACGCCGGACGCCGGTCTGCTCTTCGTCTGCTGGCAGGCCGACCCGCTGCGCGGCTTTGTGCCGGTGCAGCGCAAGCTCGACCGGGGCGACGCGCTGTCGCAGTACATCCGCCACGAGGCGAGCGGGCTGTTCGCGGTGCCGGGCGGGGCCGCCGAGGGCGAGTACGTGGGGCAGCGACTGCTGGAGGGCTGACCTCTCTTTTAAGTGGCGATCGGGGTTTCAAACCACCCGGTCGAGTGGTGTCCGTGAGACACGGAAGCCGCTTTCCGCTGCGGCCATTAGGGTGAGGACATGCCAGCGAGCTATGCGTATCTCGGCCCCGAGGGCACCTTCACCGAAGTCGCCCTGCGGACGCTCCCGGAAGCGGCCACCCGGGAGCTCGTCCCGTATGTGTCGGTGCAGTCCGCGCTGGACGCGGTGCGGGCCGGCGAGGCCGAGGCCGCGTTCGTGCCGATCGAGAACTCCGTCGAGGGCGGTATCACCACCACCCTGGACGAGCTGGTCGCGGGCGAACCGCTGATGATCTACCGCGAGGTGCTGCTGTCGATCACCTTCGCGCTGCTGGTCCGGCCCGGCACCGAGCTGTCGGACATCAAGACGGTCTCCGCCCACCCGGCCGCCCAGTCGCAGGTGCGGAACTGGCTGCGGAAGAACCTTCCCGACGCCGCCTGGGAGTCGGCCGCCTCCAACGCGGACGCCGCCCGTCTGGTCCAGGAGGGCCGGTACGACGCCGCCTTCGCCGGCGAGTTCGCCGCCTCGCGGTACGGCCTCGAAGCGCTGGAGACCGGGATCCACGACTTCCCGGAGACCGCGCAGACCCGGTTCGTGCTGGTCGGCCGCCCGGCCCGGCCCGCCGCGCCGACGGGTGCCGACAAGACCTCGGTGGTGCTGTGGCAGCGCGACGACCATCCCGGCGCGCTGCGCGATCTGCTCGGCGAGTTCGCCTCCCGCGGCATCAACCTCATGCTGCTGCAGTCCCGGCCGACCGGCGCCGGCATCGGCAACTACTGCTTCTGCATCGACGCCGAGGGCCATATCTCCGACCGGCGGATGGCTCAGGCGCTGATGGGCCTGAAGCGGATCTGTCTGCAGGTGCGTTTCCTCGGCTCCTACCCCCGCGCGGACATCGCGCCGGCCGAGGCTCCGGCGACCCGGCCGGGGACCTCGGACGAGGAGTTCATGGCGGCGGCGGACTGGGTGGCGCGCTGCCAGGACGGCCGGTTCTGAGGCGGCCGTAGACTGCTTCCAGCCAGTACTACCTGCATATCTTCGTTATCCACAGAAGTTATCCACAGGTCCGCTTCTCGACCTGGGGACAAGTCGACAAGAGAGCGTGAGCCGGTCGACAAATCGCCCCTCGTGCCCCCGATGCGGCCACTGCCCCGCAGCTCACCCTTCGTCCACTCGTTTCCATTGATTCATCTTTTGGAGCGACCGCTTTCCACTCAAAAGTGGGTGTGAACCGGGTTTGCCCTGGGAATTCTTCAGTCCGCCGCGCCGTTCCGGAGTGATCAATTCCGAAATCCACAGACCTTCCACACAGCCTGTGGATAACTCTTCGGAGGGTGTGGATTCCTGTGGACAGCGGGCCCGCGAAGTCCCGTTCTCCACAAGGGAGTCCGGTCAACCGATCGCCGGAACGCTGCCCCGTCCCAGGGAGTGAGACACTTTTCCTTGACGCGTTTCGATGGGTTCCGACACGTTACGCAATTCGCTCATAACAGAACGTAAGCGACAAAGAGTGGCGAATCCGAACTCCCCGTAATACGGATTCGTGAGCGGCAAGCCCACACCGGTAGCCTTGGCCTCGTGATTGACCTTCGCCTGCTCCGTGAGGACCCCGACCGTGTGCGCGCGTCCCAGCGCGCCCGTGGAGAGGACGTCGCGCTCGTCGACTCCCTCCTGTCTGCCGACGAGCGGCGCAGGTCCTCCGGCGTCCGCTTCGACGAGCTGCGCGCCGAGCAGAAGCAGCTCGGCAAGCTGATCCCCAAGGCCACCGGCGACGAGAAGGCCGAGCTGCTGAAGCGCGCGAGCCAGCTCGCCGCCGATGTCAAGGCCGCCGACGCCGAGCGCGACGCGGCCGACGCCGAGACCCAGGAGCTGCTGCTCCAGCTCGGCAACCTCGTCCACCCCGACGTGCCCGTCGGCGGTGAGGAGGACTTCGTCACGCTGGAGACGCACGGCACCATCCGCGACTTCGGTGCCGAGGGCTTCGCGCCCAAGGACCACCTGGAGCTCGGCCAGTTGCTCGGCGCCATCGACGTCGAGCGCGGCGCCAAGGTCTCCGGTTCCCGCTTCTACTTCCTCACCGGCGTCGGTGCCCTGCTGGAGCTGGCCCTGGTGAACGCGGCACTGGCCCAGGCCACCGCGGCCGGCTTCACGCCGATGCTGACCCCGGCGCTGGTCCGCCCGCAGTCCATGGCCGGCACCGGCTTCCTCGGCCAGGCGGCCCAGGACGTCTACCACCTCGACAAGGACGACCTGTACCTGGTCGGCACGTCCGAGGTGCCGCTGGCCGCGTACCACATGGACGAGATCCTCGACGCCGACAGGCTGCCGCTGCGGTACGCGGGCTTCTCGCCCTGCTTCCGCCGCGAGGCCGGCTCGCACGGCAAGGACACGCGGGGAATCTTCCGTGTGCACCAGTTCGACAAGGTCGAGATGTTCTCGTACGTCGCGCCGGAGGACTCCCAGGCCGAGCACCAGCGGCTGCTGGAGTGGGAGAAGCAGTGGCTGACCTCGCTGGAGCTGCCGTTCCGCGTCATCGATGTCGCCTCCGCCGACCTCGGCGCCTCGGCCGCCCGCAAGTTCGACTGCGAGGCGTGGATCCCGACCCAGGGCAAGTACCGCGAGCTGACCTCGACCTCGGACTGCACCGAGTTCCAGTCCCGCCGCCTGTCGATCCGGGTCCGCGACGGCAAGCAGGTCAAGCCGCTCGCCACGCTCAACGGCACGCTGTGCGCCGTACCGCGGACGATCGTGGCGATCCTGGAGAACCACCAGCAGGCCGACGGGTCCGTCCGGGTCCCCGAGGTGCTGCGCCCGTACCTGGGCGGCCGGGAGGTCCTGGAGCCGGTCGCCCAGTGACCGGCTTCCCCTACCGGCTGATCGCGACCGACCTCGACGGAACGCTCCTGCGCTCCGACGAGTCGGTCTCCGAGCGCACCCGTGACGCGCTCGCCGCGGCCACCGCGGCGGGCGCGGCCCATATCGTCGTCACCGGCCGCGCGGTCCCGTGGACCCGGCACATCCTGGACGACCTCGGCTACGGCGGCCTCGCCGTCTGCGGTCAGGGCGCACAGGTCTACGACGCCGGGACGCACCGCCTGCTGACCTCGGTCACCCTGGACCGGCAGCTGGCGGGCGTGGCCCTGGCCAAGATCGAGGCCGAGGTGGGTCCGCTGTATCTGGCGGCCAGCCGGGACGGGCTCGACGGCGAGGTGCTGGTCGGCCCCGGTTACGCGGTCACGGGCAAGCTGCCCGCGACCCCGTTCACGGACGCGGCCGACCTGTGGACCGCGCCGCTGAACAAGATCTACATACAGCACCCGACGATGGGCGATGACGACCTGGCGGACGCCGCCCGGCAGGCGGCCGGCGGTTTCGTCACGGTCGCCATGGCGGGCGAGGGCATCGTGGAACTCCTCCCGCTGGGCCTGTCCAAGGCCACGGGGCTGTCTCTCGCCGCCCGGCGTCTCGGTCTGAAGGCCGCGGACACGATCGCCTTCGGCGACATGCCCAACGACATCCCGATGTTCGCCTGGGCCTCCCGCGGCGTGGCCATGGCCAACGCCCACGAGGAGCTGAAGGCGGTCGCCGACGAGGTGACCGCCTCCAACGAGGAGGACGGCATCGCGGTGGTGCTGGAGCGGTTGCTGGGCTGAAGGCTGGGAAGGCGGCCGCGCGGGCCAACCGCTGTAGGCAATCGTTCCGCAGGGCGGAACGGGTGGGCACAGCCTGCAGCGCGGGGCGCCGACATGACCAACCCCGGCTGAAGACCGGCCGTACCACAGCGGCAGCACCTCGCGGCCGCCCCGGGCTGCCCCCTTGGGCTCCACGGTGGGGTAACTACACCGGAGCCGGCCTCGGGCTGCCCTGTCGGGAGCTGGGCGTACTGCCGTGCATGGGCATCGCCCGGCTCCTCTCCCGGATCGTGACGCCGGGACGATCCCGGCGGATGGGGCACAACCACTCTGCCCCGCCGCCGAGTTGAGCGCCACTGAATAACCGAACAAAAGGCGCGGCTACCGGCGACGCCATCTGCGGCGGCGGGCCTTGCTGAAGAACCAGCCCGCCGGGGGCTCCTCGGAGCGCCACGGCTGCGGCTCGGGCTCCTCGGCACGCCAGCGGGCGGCGAGCATGCGGGCTCTGGCGGACGGCTCGGAGGTCTCGGCGGCACGCACGAAGGCCTCGTCCAGGACCAGCTCGCCCCAGACATCACCGTCGGACCGCTCACGCCCGTCGTTCCGCGGCATCTCCTCTGCCATCACCGGCCTCCTAGCCGTACATCCGTTCTGCTCAGTGTGCCGGGGACGAGGTGAAGCCACCGTCAAGCCGCCGCAGGCCTACTCCTCGCCCGCCAGCTTCAGCGTCCGCAGCTTCTGCCCGGCGTACCAGGTGGCCAGCACGGTCACCGCCACCAGCAGCACCGTCGCCGTCGGCAGGCTCACGTCCGAGGTCACCAGGTCACCGCCGACGACCTTGTGGGCGACGGCCAGCGACCACTGCTGGACGCTGAGCGTGCGCGCGCCGGGCACCAGCGAGCCGAACAGCGCCTCCCAGACCAGCGCGTAGACGAGCCCGAAGACCACCGCGTGCCGGGAGACCGTGCCGAGCAGCAGGAACAGCGCCGAGTAGGCGATGGAGGACACCAGCGCGGCGACCGTGTAGGCGACGGCGACCTGCTGGCCGTTGCCGTTGAGGATCAGGCCCGCGATCAGGGTCGGCACCGCCGAGAAGACCATGGTCACGGCGATGGCGACGATCAGCTTGGTGAAGATGATCGTGGGCCGCTTCAGCGGCTTGGACAGCAGGTAGACGACGGAGCCGTCGTCGATCTCCGGTCCGATCGCGCCGGTCCCCGCGATGACGCCGATGATCGGCACCATCGTGGCGATCGCGAAGCCGCCGAGGACGTCGGAGGCGGTCTGGTCGTCGGCTCCGGTCAGGCCGCGCACGGCCACGGAGATCACGATCAGCAGCAGCGGCAGCACGCCGAGGATGAGGGCCCGGCGGCGGCCGAGCAGCGCCCGATAGGTGAGCCGGGCGACAGTGGGGTCGTACATCTTCGGCCTCCTACGCCGCGACCAGGTACGAGAAGACGGACTCGAGGGACTCGTCGGACGGCGAGACCGTGAGCAGCCGGATGCCGTGGTCGCGGGCGACCTTGGGCAGCAGGGCGGTGAAGCGGCCGAAGTCGACGGCCTGGATGCGCAGCGCGCCCTCGGTGACGTCGACCTCGATGCCGGCCGTCGAGGGGTCGGCGATCAGCGCGGCCGCGAGGGCGCGGTCGTCGCTGGAGCGGACCAGGTAGCGGTGCGGGCGGTCGGTCATCAGCCGGCGGATCCTGCGGAAGTCACCGCTGGCGGCGTGCCGTCCCGCGACGACGACCTCGATGTGCCGGGCGAGTTGTTCGACCTCTTCGAGGATGTGCGAGGAGAACAGCACGGTGCGGCCCTCGTCGCCCATCTTGCGCAGCAGGTCCATCAGTTGCATGCGCTGGCGCGGGTCCATGCCGTTGAACGGCTCGTCCAGCAGGAGCAGCGAGGGGTCGTGGACCAGTGCGCTCGCCATCTTCACACGCTGCCGCATGCCCTTGGAGTACGTGGAGATCCTCCGGTCCTGCGCGTACTCCATCTCGACCGTGGCGAGGGCCTTTTGGGCCGCCTTGTCGCCGAGGCCGTGCAACTCGGCATTGGCGACGACGAATTCGCGGCCGGTGAGGAAGTCGTACATCGCCTCGCGCTCGGGGACGATGCCGATGTGCCGGTAGATCTGCTCGTTGCGCCACACCGGCTGTCCGTCGAGGGTGACGGTGCCGGTGGAGGGGGCGAGGAAGCCGCCCATCATGTTGATCAGGGTGGACTTCCCGGCGCCGTTGGGACCGAGGAGGCCGGTGACACCGGGGCCGATGGTCATGGTGATGTCGTTGACGGCGACCACGTTGCCGAACCAGCGGGAGACGTGGTCGATGCTGAGGGTCGTCACAGTCCCACCTTCTTGTAGCGGCGCATCAGCAGACCGTAGCTGCCGGCGATCAGGGCGAGCACGACCAGGACGTAGACCAGTCCCTGCCCGGTCGACGGGTTCACGGCGCCGGGGTTGCGGGCGGTCGCGCCCAGGAAGGCCGACTGGACGCCGTCGATGAGCGTGATGGGCGAGAACAGGCCGATCCACGGGATGACGGAGGAATGGTTCTGCACGTTCGCGATGGCCTGGAGCGTGCTGACCGCGCCGTAGGAGATGATCATCACCGCGATCACCGCGGCGATGCCGAAGCCGCGGCGCGGGGTGACGGCGGCGATCACCAGGCCGATGCCGGCGAAGAGCAGGGAGAGCAGGGCCACGGAGACCAGTCCCTCGGCGAATTCCTTCGTCTGGTGGGCGAAGCCCAGCTTGGACAGCAGCGCGCCCACGTACATCACGAGCAGGGGAGCGGCGGTGAGAATGAAGATCGCCGAGGCGAGCGCGGCGAACTTGGCCCGTACGTAGTCTGCGGTCTCGATGGGCCGCGAGAAGTACAGCGGCACGGTCTTGAAGCGCAGGTCGCGGGAGACGGCCTGGGGTGCCTGCGAGGCGACGTAAAGGCTGATCACGGCCTGCAGCATGATCGCGTACCGCGTGTAGGTCACCGGCAGGTCATGCCCCTTGGTGAAGACCACGACGGCCACCATGATGGCCGCGGGCACGCACATCACCGCGAACAGCAGCATCGGCAGCACCTTGGTCTTGGCCGAGCGGCCGAGGCCGTAGGCGCCGCGCAGGGACTGCGCGTACAGCGAGCGGCGGGCGTAGGCACGGCCGAGGCGCGGGCCGTCGTAGCCGCGGTAGCCGATGTCGTGGATGCGGGTCTGGTCGCCCGCGGGTGAGGTCAGGGGCTGCAAAGGGCGCTCAACCGCCATGGCGGACGGCCTCCTTCCGCTGCTCGTCGCCGCTGTGTTCGGCGCTGCTGGTGAACACCTCGGAGATGTGGTGCCGGCGCTGCTCCATGCGCACCAGGCCGAGGCTGAGGTCGGCGACGACGTCCCGGACCAGGTCGTACGTCTCCTCGCCCTGGGCGGTCAGCAGCAGGACGTGTCCGGCGCCGGGCAGTCCGGCGCCCTCGTTCTCGGTCTCCACACCGCGCGCGTGGAGCGCGTCGCGGACCGCGCGGGTGCCGTCGGGGTGGGCGTCGCTGTCGGTGACCTCGATCGCGAGAGTGGTCGTGGTCTGGGTGAAGTCGGTGGTGGAGCTGGAGCGCAGCAGCTTGCCGCCGTCGATGACGACGACGTGGTCGCAGGTGCGCTCCAGTTCGCCGAGGAGGTGGGAGGTGACCAGGACCGAGATGCCGAAGTCGGTGTGGATGCGGCGGATCAGGCCGAGCATCTCGTCCCGGCCGACCGGGTCGAGGCCGTTGGTCGGCTCGTCCAGGAACACCAGCTTCGGGTCGTGCACCAGCGCCTGGGCGAGCTTGACCCGCTGCTTCATGCCGGTCGAGTAGCCGCCGATGGGGCGGTAGCGCTCCTCGTACAGCCCGACGTGGCGCAGGGTGTCCGCGGTGCGCTCACGCGCGGCGGTGGGCGGCAGGCCGGACATGCGCGCCATGTGGACGACGAACTCGGTGGCCGAGACGTCGGGCGGCAGGCAGTCGTGCTCCGGCATGTAGCCGACGCGCTCGCGGATGGCGCCGCCCTTGGTGGCGACGTCGAGGCCGAGCACCTCGGCGCGGCCCTCCGTGGCGGGGGACAGACCCAGCAGGATCTTGATCAGGGTGGACTTGCCGGCGCCGTTGGCTCCGACGAGTCCGGTCACACCGGGTCCGATGTCCACGGACAGCCGGTCGAGCGCGGTCACCCGGGGGAACCGCTTGCTCAGGCTTTCGGTCGCGATCACAGTCACGTCTTCGACGGTAGTGATCCGGACCACGCCGGTCGTCAGACCTCAGAGCCGTCTTCGCGTCAGACCCAAGTATTACGGGGCCCTAAGGGATGCCCCCACCTAAGGGTTACCGAGGGTTTTCCACAGCCTGCCGCCCCCACTATTGACGCCGCCTCTAACAACTGTCACATTCACCAGTGTCAAGTTACGGACGCGTACCGCAGTCGACGCGAGTCGGCGGCACGACGGGACGGGGCGGCATGACGACGGCAGTGAGCAGCGAACTCTCCGTGGAGTTGCGGGGGTTCAGGCGGGTGCAGCGCCTCGCCTACGAGTGCGCGGAGGCGGTCGCGGCGTGGCTGGAGCCGGGCGTGACCGAGCGTGAGGCGGCGCGGATGCAGCGGGAGTGGCTGCGCGAGCGCGGGGTGCGGGACTGGTTCCACCTGCCCTTCGCCTGGTTCGGCGACCGCACGGCGTTCGTGAACTTCCGCATACCCCTGCAGTTCTTCCCCACGGACCGCGCCCTGGAGCCGGGGATGCCGTTCATCCTGGACATGGCGCCGGTCTACGACGGGTACACGGCGGACATCGGCTATTCGGGCTCGCTCGGCGTCAACCCGGTGCAGGACCGGCTGATGGCCGACCTGGAGGCGCACCGCGAGCTGATCCTGCGCGAGGTGCGCGAGCGGCGCCCGCTGCGCGAGATCTACGAGGACGTGGACCGGCTCATGGTCCGCCAGGGCTATGCCAACCGGCACCGCGCCTATCCCTTCGGTGTGATCGCCCACAAGGTGGACCGGGTGAAGCAGCGCCGCTTCTCCCCTCATCTGTTCGGGTTCGGTACGCAGTCCCTCAAGGGCCTGGCCGCCGACGCGCTGCACGGCCACCGCGAGGGCTGGTCGCCGCTGTGGTCGCCGTACCGCTTCTCCGACCATCCGCCGCAGCCGGGCCTGTGGGCGGTCGAACCCCACCTCGGCTTCAGGGGTACGGGCGCGAAGTTCGAGGAGATCCTCGTGGTCACCGACTCCACGGACCCCGAGCAGAGCGCCTTCTGGCTGGACGACGACCTGCCGCACGTGCGGCGCTGGGCGGAGGAGAAGTGACGGCGGACGGCGCGGGAGAGGTGACGGCGGACGTGACGCTGAAGGGTGCGCGGGAGCGCCGGGTGGCGACCGGCGGGGTCGAGCTGTGCGTGGCCGAGCTGGGCGATCCGGAGCAGCCCACGGTGGTGCTGGTGCACGGCTACCCGGACAGCAAGGAGGTCTGGTCCCAGGTCGCCGTCCGCCTGGCCGACCGCTTCCACGTGGTCCTGTACGACGTCCGGGGCCACGGCCGCTCCACGGCGCCCAAGCCCCTGCGCGGCGGTTTCACGCTGGCCAAGCTCACCGACGACTTCCTGGCCGTCGTGGACGCGGTGAGCCCCGACCGCCCGGTGCACCTGGTCGGACACGACTGGGGCTCGGTGCAGTCCTGGGAGTTCGTCACGGTCGGCCGCACCGAGGGCCGTATCGCCTCCTTCACCTCGATCTCCGGACCGTCCCTGGACCACTTCGGGCACTGGATCAACGCGCGCGTGCAGCGCCCGACGCCCCGTCGGGTGGGCCAGCTCCTCGGCCAGGGCGCCAAGTCCTGGTACGTATACCTGCTGCACACTCCGGCCCTGCCGGAGCTGGCCTGGCGCGGACCGCTCGGCAAGCGCTGGCCGAAGATCCTCCAGCGGGTGGAGAAGGTGCCGGGAGGCGACTACCCGACCTCGTCCCTGCCCTCCGACGCGGCACACGGCGCCTGGCTGTACCGGGACAACGTCCGCACCCGGCTGCTCAGGCCGCGCCCGGACGCGTACGCGCACGCGCCCGTGCAGCTCATCACGCCCCAGGGGGACGCGTTCCTCTCGGAGCGCCTGTACGACGACCTGGAGCGGTGGGTGCCCCAGCTGACCCGCCGCGCGCTCCCCGCGGGGCACTGGGTCCCGCGCACCCGCCCTGATCAACTCGCTTCTTGGATCGAGGAATTCATCATGTCCGTGGACGGCGGCCGTCCCGAACCGAAGGCCACCGGCCACCATGCCGAACGGTTCGGCGGGCAACTGGTGCTGATCACCGGGGCGGGCAGCGGCATCGGCCGGGCCACGGCGTTCGCGTTCGCGGAGGCCGGCGCGCGCGTGGTGGCCGTCGACCGCGATGCCGAGGCCGCCGCCCGCACCGCCGAACTGTCCCGGTTGATCGGCGCGCCGGAGGCCTGGGCGGAGACCGCCGACGTCTCCGACGAGCCGGCGATGGAGAAACTCGCGGAAAAGGTGCACCGCGAGTACGGCGTGCTGGACGTGCTGGTCAACAACGCGGGCATCGGACTGTCGGGCTCCTTCTTCGCCACCACGTCCGAGGACTGGCGCAAGGTCCTGGACGTCAATCTGTGGGGCGTGATCCACGGTTGCCGGCTCTTCGGCGCGCGGATGGCCGAGCGCGGTCAGGGCGGCCACATCGTCAACATCGCCTCGGCCGCGGCGTTCCAGCCCTCCCGGGCCCTGCCCGCCTACAGCACCTCCAAGGCCGCGGTGCTGATGCTCTCCGAGTGCCTGCGCGCCGAACTCGCCGGGCAGGGCATCGGGGTGAGCGCGATCTGCCCCGGCATCGTCAACACGAACATCACCTCCACGGCGCGCTTCGCCGGTGTGGACGAGGCGGAGGAGCGCCGCCGCCAGAAGAACTCGGCCCGCCTGTACGGCCTGCGCAACTACCCCCCGGAGAAGGTCGCCGAGGCGATCCTGGACGCCGTGGCCCGCAACAGGGCGGTGGTGCCGGTGACGCCGGAGGCGCGGGGCGCGCATCTGCTGTCGCGCGTGCTGCCGGGGGCGCTGCGGCGACTCGCGCGCGTGGAGCCGAAGTTGTGAGCTGACGGCTGCTGGGGGCACCTGCCGACGCCGGTGGGCCCCCGGCGGCCCGCCCCAGCAACGGTCACCAGCCGAGGGATCCGAACATGTCCGACGCTCCGGTCCACAAGACCTACCGCATCGAGGACTTGGCCCACCAGACCCACACCACCGTGCGGACGATCCGCGCCTACCAGGACCGCGGCCTCCTCCCCCGTCCCGAACGCCTGGGCCGCGTGAATCTCTACTCCGAGGCGCACATCACCCGGCTCCACCAGATCGCCCATCTCCTCGACCGTGGCTACACCCTGGCCTCCATCAAGGAGTTGCTGGACGCCTGGGACACCGGCCGTGGCCTGGGCGGCGTCCTCGGCCTGGTCACCGAGGTGGAGGGGCCGTGGACGGACGAGCGCCCCGACCGCATCACCCGCGCCGAACTCGACGCCCGCTTCGGCGGCACGCCCGACGACGACGCCGTGGCCGAGGCGGTCGAACTCGGCGTCCTGGAACGGACCGACGGCGACCCGGACGTCTTCCTCGTGCCGAGCCCCCAAGAGCTGTCCGTGGCTGTGGAATTGCACGAGGCAGGTGTCCCCCTGTCCGCGATTTCCGGCCATCTGAGGGAGTTGAGGGGACAGGTGGAGCACATCGCCGCCCGTTTCCTTCAGTTCACCACCGAGTACGTCTTCGCCCGCTACCTGGACGATCCGGATCACCGTACGGACGCGCACGCGGCGGAAGCCGCTTCGCTGGTGCGCAGGCTGCGCCCTCTGGCCCAACAGACGGTGGACGCCGAACTGGCCCGTGCGATGCGGGCGTTGGCGACCCGGCAGCTGCGTACACACCTCGGTGCACAGAGCCCCGGTGACGAGCTCCCGGCCGACGGTTCCGTCTCCCTTCCCACCGGAACGATCCACGCTGTGGAAAGGCTTGTTGGGCGGGAGCATGTGTCCGAGTTCATCGCACTTGCGGCCGAACGCGAGGTGAGAGCACGGATCTTGGACCTACTGGCGTCAGGAGCCGTGATCGACAAGGAACTTCGCGAATCGCCCTAATTCCTATGCCCCTTGTCCACAGATTCGTCAATTCGCTTGTGGATAACCTCAGTTGGCTGTGGATCAAACCTACGAAGAAAAAAACCTGCGTGATCTGCGTCTCTGCCGCACGCTGGAGGCATGGACGAAAGACGCACCGTGAAGGTGTCGAAGTACCTCTCGAAACACCTGCGCCACCAGCCGGAGCGCATCGGGATCACGCTGGACCCGGGCGGCTGGGTGGAGATCGACACGCTGATCGCCGCGGCCGCCGCCCACGGATTCCGGTTCACCCGCGAGGAGCTGGACCACGTAGTGGCCGCCAACGACAAACAGCGCTTCGCGGTCGAGGGCGAACGGATCCGCGCCAGCCAGGGCCACAGCATCGAGGTCGACCTCGGCCTGCCCCCGGCGACCCCGCCGCCGTACCTCTACCACGGGACCGTCGCCCGCAACCTGGACGCGATCAGGGCGGACGGCCTCAGGCCCATGAACCGGCACGCCGTCCACCTCTCCGCAGACCGCGAGACCGCCACCCGGGTCGGCGCCCGGCGCGGCCGCCCCGTGGTGCTCACCGTCGACGCCGGAGCCATGCACCGCGACGGCCACATCTTCCACGTCAGCGCCAACTGCGTCTGGCTGACACAGGCTGTACCCCCGCGCTACCTGCGGTTTTCCGAACCGCGCTGAAAGCCGCACGCACAAGGGGCACACCCCGGTGTCCTGCTCGGTCCGTGGCCGAGCAGCCGCATACGGTGACCGCTTTGACCCTTTGTCGGTGGAGCCGCTTACTCTCGGACGCATGAGTCTGCGTCTGAGCACCGTGATCCTGCCGTACCGCCGCTGGAGCGAGGGCGGCCGTTCGGCCTGGGTGCGGGCCGAACAGCTGGGATTCCACACCGCGTACACCTACGACCACCTGTCCTGGCGCAGCTTCCGTGACGGCCCGTGGTTCGGCGCCGTCCCGACCCTGACCGCCGCTGCTGCCGCCACCGAGCAGCTGCGCCTCGGCACGCTCGTGACCTCCCCGAACTTCCGGCACCCGGTGACCCTCGCCAAAGAGCTGATCTCCCTCGACGACATCTCCGGCGGCCGGATCACCCTCGGCATCGGCGCCGGCGGCACCGGCTTCGACGCCACCGCCCTGGGCCAGGAGCCGTGGAGCCCGCGCGAGCGCGCCGACCGGCTCGCCGAGTTCGTGCCGCTGCTGGACCGCCTCCTCACCGAGGACGCGGTGTCGCACGAGGGCCGCTTCTACTCGGCGCACGAGGCCCGGAACATCCCGGGCTGCCTCCAGCGGCCCCGGCTGCCCTTCGCGGTGGCGGCCACCGGACCGCGCGGCCTCAGGCTCGCCGCACGGCACGGCCAGGCATGGGTGACCACCGGCGACCCGAAGCTGTACGAGCACGGCACCCCTGAGCAGTCCGTCGAGGCGCTGCGCGGGCAGATCGCCAAGCTGTCCGAGGCCTGCGCGGACGCCGGGCGGGACGTGACAGGCCTGGACAAGATCCTGCTCACCGGCTTCACCCCGGACCGCGCCCGGCCGCTGCGGTCCCTGGACGCCTTCGTGGACTTCGCCGGCCGGCACCAGGAGCTGGGCTTCACCGAGATCGTGATCCACTGGCCCATCCCGGATTCCGACTTCGCCGCCGACGAGAAGGTCTTCGAACAGATCGCCATGGAGGCCACCGCCCAGCTGGACTGACCGGTACCGCGACAGGAGCCGGGCGTCATCTGCGTCTCATCTGTGCGCAGTTCCGCACGGCCGTGCGGGCATATGCGCGAGAATGACCGGGTGACCTCAGCGACCAGACAGCCCGGGACCCCGTCCGCCGCCGTACGGCCGCGGCTGATCGCCACCGACCTCGACGGCACCCTGCTGCGCGACGACAAGTCGGTCTCCCCGCGCACCGTGGCCGCGCTGGCCGCCGCCGAGGAGGCGGGCATCGAGGTCTTCTTCGTCACCGGCCGTCCGGCCCGCTGGATGGACGTCGTCAGCGACCATGTCCACGGCCACGGCCTGGCGATCTGCGGCAACGGCGCCGCCGTGGTCGACCTGCACGGCGGCCCCGGCGCCCACCACTTCGTGAAGGTGCGCGAACTGGCGCGCGAGAACGCGCTGGACGCCGTACGGCTGCTACGTGAGGCGGCACCCGGCACGGTGTTCGCGGTGGAGCAGACGTACGGCTTCCACCAGGAGCCGGACTATCCCAAGCTGCACATGGAGATACCGGACAACCTGCTGCCCGCCGAGCGCCTCCTCGCCCCCGACGGCCCGGACGCCGACCAGCCTGTGCTCAAGATCCTGGCCTACCACCCGGATCTCGACCCGGACGCCTTCCTCACCCTCGCCCGGCTCTCGATCGGCGACCGCGCCAACGTCACCCGCTCAAGCCCCAGCGCCCTGCTGGAGCTGAGCGGCCCGGACGTCTCCAAGGCCAGCACGCTCGCCCTGTGTTGCGCCGAGCGCGGTATCTCGCACGAGGAGGTCGTCGCGTTCGGCGACATGCCCAACGACGTCGAGATGCTGACCTGGGCCGGCCAGTCGTACGCGATGGGCAACGCCCACCCCGATGTCATCGCCGCCGCGTCGGGCCGTACGGTCGCCAACAACGAGGACGGCGTCGCCGTGGTGATCGAGCACCTGCTCACCGGCCGCTTCTGAAGCCCCTTCGCCGTTCGTCGCCGAAGCCCTAACCGGAGCCGGAACCGGAGCCGGTGACCGGGGTGACGGTCACCGCACCGGTGCGGAGGCGTGCGCGGCACCCGGTCACCGCGCTCCGACCAGCGACTCCGCCTCCGCCTCCCGCCGTGCGAGCGCCCGCAGCGGCCCGTCCACCGCGAGAAGCTCCGCGTAGGTGCCCCGCTGCACCACCCGGCCCGCGTCGAGCACGATCACCTCGTCCACCGCCTCCAGTCCCGCCAGCCGGTGCGTGATCAGCAGCGTCGTACGTCCCTGAGTGGCGGCCAGCAGATCGGCGGTCAGCGCATCGGCGGTCGGCAGGTCCAGATGCTCGGCGGGCTCGTCGAGCACCAGGACGGGGAAGTCGGCCAGCAGGGCGCGGGCCAGTGCCAGCCTCTGCCGCTGACCGCCGGACAGCCGGGCCCCGTGCTCGCCCACCAGCGTGTCCAGCCCGTCGGGCAGCCCGTCCACCCAGTCCAGCAGCCGGGCCCGGTCCAGCGCCCGGCGCAGCTCGGCCTCGGTGGCGTCCTTCCTGGCCAGCAGCAGGTTCTCGCGCACCGAACTGTCGAAGATGTGCGCGTCCTGCGCACACAGTCCGACCAGCCGCCGTACGTCGTCACCGGCCAGCGCGTACGCGTCCACACCGGCGAGCGTGTACGAGCCCTCCTGCGGGTCGAGGAAGCGCAGCAGCACCTGGGCGAGGGTCGTCTTGCCGGCACCGGACGCCCCGACCACCGCGATCCGCCGCCCCTCCTCCAGGGTGAGGTCGAAGCCGACCAGCGCTTCCCGCCGCTGCTCCTCGTGCCGCGCGGCCAGCCCCTTGACCACCACCGGGAACGGCGAGGCGGGCGCCTGCCGGGGCCGCAGGGGCTCACGCACGGGCTCCGGAGCATCCAGAACCTCGTGGACGCGCTCCGCGCTCCGCCGCACCCGCTGCCGGTGGCGCACGGCGAGCGGCAACCCGAGTACGGCCTCGAAGGCGGCCAGGGGAGTGAGGACGACCACGGCCATCGCCACGCCGCCGAGCCGTCCTGCGGCCACCGCCTGCGCTCCGCACAGCGCGGCCGCCGTGACGGTCAGGCCGGAGATCAGCGCGGTGAGCCCGTCGCCGAGCGCGGTCACGGCGGCGGCGCGTGAGGCGATCCGGGTGAGGGCGCCGTCGGCTTGCCGGGCCGCGTCCGTACGGGCGGGCAGCGCACCGGCCACGGTCAGCTCGGCGGTGCCGGTGAGCAGGTCGGTGACGCGGGTGGCGAGGGCGCCCCGGGCCGGGGCCAGCCGTCGCTCGGTCCGCCGGGCCACGGTCGCGGTGACCAGCGGGACGCCGACGCCGGCCGCCACGAGTCCTGCCGCGAGGGCCGCGCCGGCCTCGGGGAGCAGCCAGAACGTGAAGCCGACGGAGGCCACGGAGACGGCGACGGCGACCGACGCGGGCAGCAGCCAGCGCAGCCAGTAGTCCTGGAGCTCGTCCACGTCCGCGACCAGCCGGGTCAGCAGATCGCCGCGCCGGGCGTGCCGGAGTCCCGCCGGCGCCAGCCGCTCCAGCCGCCGGTACACGGCCACCCGGGTGTCGGCCAGCATCCGCAGCACGGCGTCGTGCGACGCCAGCCGCTCGGCGTAGCGGAACACCGCCCGCCCGATCCCGAAGGCCCGCGTGGCCGTCACGGCCACCATCAGATACAGCACCGGAGGCTGCTGCGATGCCCGCGAGATGAGCCATCCCGAGGTCGCCATCAGCCCGACGGCACTGCCGAGCGCGAGGCCGCCGAGCAGCGACGCCAACACCAGCCGCCCTCGCTGCGGCCCGGCAAGCGCACGAACCCGCGCAAGCCCCCGCCGAGCCCACCCGGCCCCGCCGGAGTCCCTTTCCGGCCCACCGACCCGAGAGACCGAGCGTCCACTGTCCAGCTCACCGAGCCCAGAGACCGCAGGGCCACCTTCCAGCCCACCGAGTCGCGTGGCGGGTGGGCGAGGTCGGGGGTCCAGGGGGAGCCCCCTGGCAGGCCGGCTGCAGCTCCGGACACTCGACAACTCGGCGCTCGACAACTCCCCGCTCTCCAGCCGCACCACCCGATCGGCAACCTCCAGCAACGCCGGCCGATGCACCACAAGCAACACCGTCCGCCCGGCAGCCAGCCTCCGCACCGCCGCCACGACCTCCGCTTCCGTCTCCCCGTCCAGCGAGGCCGTCGGCTCGTCCAGCAACAGCACGGGCCGGTCGGCGAGAAAGGCACGGGCAAGGGCCAACCGCTGCCGCTGCCCCGCCGACAGCCCGGCGCCGTCCTCCCCGAGCACGGTCTCCGCACCTTCGGGCAACGCGTCCACGAACTCCAGCGCACCCGCATCCCGCAGCGCCCGCCGTACGGCACGCTCGTCCGCCTCGGGCCTCGCCAGCCGCACGTTCTCCGCGATGGTCCCGGCATACAGATGCGGCCGCTGCGGAACCCACGCGATCCGCGACCGCCAGTCCTCCAGATCGAGTTCCGCGAGATCGGCTCCCCCGACCCGCACCCGCCCCTGGCTGGGCGAGACGAACCCGAGCAGCACGTTGAGCAGCGTGGACTTGCCCACCCCGCTGGGCCCCACCAGCGCGACCGTCTCACCGGGCTCGATACTGAAGGACACGTCCGTCACCGCGTCGTCCGAGCGACCGGGGTAGCGGACGGTGACCCCCTCGAAGGCCACGGCGCCCGCCGGCACGGCGCCGGTACCGGATGCCGGAACCGGTGTCTGCAGCACGCTGAAGATCTCCTCCGCCGCAGCCAGCCCCTCCGCCGCCGCGTGGTACTGGGCGCCGACCTGCCGCAACGGAAGGTACGCCTCGGGCGCCAGCACAAGGATCACCAGGCCGACGTACAGATCCATGCCACCGTGCACAAGCCGCATGCCGATCGTCACCGCGACCAGGGCGACCGACAGTGTGGCGAGCAATTCCAGTGCAAAGGAGGACAGGAAGGCGATCCGCAGGGTTCGCAGGGTGGCCTGCCGGTACTCGCCGGTGATCCGGCGGATGGACTCGGCCTGCGCCTTGGCCCGGCCGAACACCTTCAGCGTGGGCAGTCCGGCGACCACGTCCAGGAAGTGCCCCGACAGCCGGGACAGCAGCCGCCACTGACGGTCCATCCGGGACTGGGTCGCCCAGCCGATCAACATCATGAAGAGCGGGATGAGGGGCAGGGTGCCGACGATGATCGCCGCCGAAACCCAGTCCTCGGTGACAATCCGCGCCAGCACAGCCACCGGCACGACCACCGCGAGCCCCAACTGAGGCAGATAGCGCGAGAAATAGTCATCCAGCGCGTCGACCCCCCGCGTGGCCAGCGTGACCAGCGAACCGGTGCGCTGCCCGGCCAGCCACCCGGGACCGAGTGTCGCCGCCCGGTCGAGGAGACGCCCTCGCAGCTCGGACTTCACCGTCGCGCTCGCCCGATGGGCGGCGAGTTCGGTGAGCCACGCGACAACCGACCGGCCCACGGCCACGGCGGCCAACAGCAGCAGGGGAGTGCGCAGTTCAGCGGCGGACTGCCCGTGCTGGAACGCGCCGACAACGACCTCGGCGATGAGCATCGCCTGGGCGATGACCAGCCCCGCACCGACGGCCCCCAGGCCGACGACCGCCACGAGGAAGAAACGCGTGGCACGGGCGTACTGCAGCAGGCGTGGATCGATTGGTTTCACGTGGAACGTGCCCTTCGGCCCAGGAGGGTGTGTTTCACGTGAAACACACCCTCGACGGACTCAGTGCGCGGCGCCGGCCGCGGCGTCGGGAGTGATGTGCTGCGTGCCGATCCGCTTGCGGAAGACCCAGTAGGTCCAGCCCTGATAGAGCACCACCAGAGGCGTGGCGATGGCCGCCAGCCACGTCATGATCTTCAGGGTGTAGGGGCTCGACGAGGCGTTGGTGACCGTCAGGCTCCAGTCCCCGTTGAGCGTGGACGGCATCACGTTCGGGAAGAGCGAAAGGAAGAGCATCGCCACGGCGGCCACGATGGTGAGGCCGGACAGCGCGAACGCCCATCCCTCGCGCCCGAACTGGTTGGCCACCAGCGCAGCCACCAGGGCAGCGACCGCCACGACGAGCGCCACCAGGCTCTTGCCGTCACCGCTGTCGGCCTGCGTCCACAGCAGGAAACCGAGCGCCACGACGGCCGTGCAGAGGCCGACCCACAGAGCCAGCTTCCGTGCGCGCACCCGGATGTCCCCCACGGTCTTGAGCGCCGTGAAGACTACTCCGTGGAAGGTGAACAGGGTGAGCGTGACCACGCCGCCGAGCAGGGCATAGGGGTTGAGCAGGTCCCCGACGCTGCCGACGTACTCGAAGTGCTGGTCGATCTTGACCCCCCGCACGATGTTCGCGAAGGCCACGCCCCACAGGAACGCCGGGATCAGCGAGGCCCAGAAGATCGCCGTCTCCCAGTTGCGCTGCCAGTTCTCCTCGGGCCGCTTCGCCCGGTACTCGAAGGCGACGCCCCGGACGATCAGGCAGACCAGGATGACCAGCAGTGGCAGATAGAAGCCGGAGAACAGGGTGGCGTACCACTCCGGGAACGCGGCGAAGGTCGCACCGCCGGCCGTGAGCAGCCATACCTCGTTACCGTCCCAGACGGGCCCGATGGTGTTGATCAGAACCCGCCGCTCGGGCCGGTTCCGGGCCAGCAGCTTGGTGAGGATGCCGACCCCGAAGTCGAAGCCCTCCAGGAAGAAGTAGCCGGTCCACAGGACGGCGATCAGGACGAACCATACGTCGTGAAGTTGCATGACTGTTCCCCCGGCCTAGTACGAGAAGGCCATCGGCTTGTCGGCGTCACGGGTGTCGCCGCCGATCTTCGTGGGCGGGTTGAGGTCGGCCTCCGTCAGCTCGGGCGGGCCGGCCTTGACGTACTTCGCGAGCAGCTTGACCTCGACCACGGCGAGGATCGCGTACAGCGCCGTAAAGGTGATCATCGAGGTGAGGACCTCGCCCTGGGAAACACCGGGAGAGACCGCATGCCGGGTCTGCAGGACGCCGTAGACGACCCACGGCTGGCGGCCCATCTCGGTGAAGATCCAGCCCCAGGAATTGGCGATCAACGGGAAGGCCAGGGTCCAGATCGTGACGCGCCAGTACCAGGTCGTCAGCTTCGGGCTGAGCGCCTTGTTCTTGAACAGCACCAGATGCGGCACCTCGTCCTCACCCACCCGCAGATGCTGCGGCAGCATGAACTTCTTGCGGGTCAGCCACAGTCCGGCCAGGCCGATGGCGAAGGAGGCCATGCCGAAGCCGATCATCCAGCGGAAGCCCCAGAAGGCGACCGGGATGTTGGGCCGGTAGTCACCCGGGCCGAACTTCTGCTGCTCGGCCTTGTTGACGTCGTTGATGCCGGGGACGTACGAGGTGAAGTCGTCGTTGGCGAGGAAGGACAGCAGGCCCGGGATCTCGATGGCCACGGTGTTGTGGCCCTTCTCGACGTCGCCGTACGCGAAGATCGAGAAGGGTGCCGGCTTCTGGCCGTCCCACAGCGCCTCGGCCGCCGCCATCTTCATCGGCTGCTGCTTGAACATGACCTTGCCGAGGGTGTCGCCGCTGACCGCGGTGAGCAGACCGGCGATCACGACCGTGATCAGGCCGAGCCGTAGCGAGGTCTTCATCTCGCGGATGTGCTTCTTGCGGGTCAGGTGGTAGGCGGCGATGCCCACCATGAAGGCGCCGCCGGTCAGGAAGGCCGCGGACAGAGTGTGGAAGGCCTGGCTGAGGGCGGTGTTCTGGGTCAGCACGGCCCAGAAGTCGGTCAGCTCGGCCCGGCCCTTCGCCTTGTCGATCTTGTAGCCGACCGGATGCTGCATCCAGGAGTTGGCCGCGAGGATGAAGTACGCCGACAGGATCGTGCCGATCGAGACCATCCAGATGCAGGCCAGGTGGATCTTCTTGGGCAGCTTGTCCCAGCCGAAGATCCACAGGCCGATGAAGGTCGACTCGAAGAAGAACGCGATCAGCGCCTCGAAGGCGAGCGGGGCACCGAAGATGTCACCGACGAAGCGCGAGTAGTCGGACCAGTTCATGCCGAACTGGAACTCCTGCACGATGCCCGTGACCACACCCATGGCGATGTTGATCAGGAAGAGCTTGCCCCAGAACTTGGTCGCCTTGAGGTACTTCTCCTTCTCCGTACGTACCCAGGCCGTCTGCAGCCCGGCCGTGAGAGCGGCCAGGGAGATGGTCAGCGGGACGAACAGGAAGTGGTAGACGGTGGTGATGCCGAACTGCCAGCGCGCCAGTGTTTCCGGCGCCAGGGCCAGGTCCACGTCGTCACTCTCCTTACTACGCCGTGGTACAGCGGCGATTTGCCCCGCTTGTCGCATACATGCAGGGCAAACGGGACGCGCTTGTGAACGCGTTCACATTCACAAGCCATTATGACGCACTGATTTTCGGCCCGGTAGGCCGGGGTGGCCGTACTGCCACAACGTCAAGACCTTGGCAGCGAATTCAACATCTTGTTGAATTGCATGCCATGCAGATACGTATTTCCTGGCCCGCGGGCAACATCACCGCGACCCTCGACGCAGACACCCCGACCGCACAGGCCCTCGGCAAGGCGCTGCCCCTCACCTCCAGCGCCTGCACATGGGGCGAGGAGGTCTATTTCGACACAGGTGTCTCTGTTTCACGTGAAACGGACGCCCGGCAGGTCGTGGAGCCGGGCACGGTGGCCTTCTGGACGGACGGCGACGCGCTCGCCCTCCCCTATGGCCCCACGCCGATCTCGCGAGGCGACGAGTGCCGCCTCGCGAGCCCGTGCAACGTCCTGGGAAGCCTGGACGGGGACGCCCGCGCTCTGGCGACCGTACGAGACGGCGACCCCATCCGGGTGGAACTGATCGAGGAGTAGAGCCCGCGCCGGGCTACAGCTCCTTGCGGAACGCCTCCGTCACCTTCAGGAAGATGTCGTTCGCCTCGGTCTCACCGACCGTCACCCGCACACCCTCGCCCGGGAACGGCCGGACCACCACCCCGTGCTGCTCACAGGCCTGAGCGAACGCGACCGTACGCTCCCCCAGCCGCAGCCAGACGAAGTTCGCCTGTGTCTCCGGCACCGTCCAGCCCTGGGCGCGCAGCGCGTCGACCACGCGCGTGCGCTCGCACACCAGCGAGCCGACCCGGCCGAGCAACTCGTCCTCGGCCCGCAGCGAGGCGATCGCCGCTTCCTGCGCGAGCTGGCTGACACCGAAGGGCACCGCCGTCTTGCGCAGCGCCGCCGCGACCGGCTCATGGGCGATCGCGAAACCGACGCGCAGCCCGGCGAGCCCGTAGGCCTTGGAGAACGTGCGCAGGACGCAGACGTTGGGCCGGTTCCGGTACAGCTCGACGCCGTCCGGAACCTCGGGGTCGCGGATGAACTCGCGGTAGGCCTCGTCCAACACCACCAGGACATCGCCGGGCACCCGGTCGAGGAACCGCTCCAGCTCGGCCCGCCGCACCACCGTGCCGGTCGGGTTGTTGGGGTTGCAGACGAAGATCAGACGCGTACGGTCGGTGATCGCGTCCGCCATCGCGTCCAGGTCGTGCACATCGCCGGGCGTGAGCGGCACCTGCACCGACCGGGCGCCGCTGATCTGCGTGATGATCGGGTACGCCTCGAAGGACCGCCAGGCGTAGATGACCTCGTCCCCGGGGCCGCTGGTGGCCTGGAGGAGCTGCTGGGCGACGCCCACCGAGCCGGTGCCGGTGGCCAGGTGGGAGACAGGGACGCCGAAGCGCTCCGACAGCTCGGCCATCAGCCCGGTGCATGCCATGTCCGGGTAGCGGTTGAAGTCGCAGGCAGCCGCCGTCACGCTCTCCATCACGCCGGGCAGTGGCGGGTACGGGTTCTCGTTGGAGGACAGCTTGTAGGCGACCGGCCCGCCGGCCGCGGCAGGCTTGCCCGGCTTGTAGGTGGGGATACCCTCCAGCTCGGCGCGCAGCTTGGGGCTCGTCTCGCTCACCGCAGTCCTCCTCGCGACCACCGGCGGACCGTCGACGCCGCCAGCTTCCAATACTCCTCACCTTATGAGGATTCGGCCCTGGTGCGTACAGGTGGCGGCCCTGCAAAACGTGAGCCCCATCCCACCCGGCGCCATCCCGGGGCATCACTGTACGAAGGCGTACGTTTCAGGGGGCGCGCCGTACATATATCTATGCGCCGGTGGCTCGCGCCGTAGCGCGCATCCCTCGTGCAGGTGAGTTGAGACCTCTTCGAAACATCGGCTGCTTGGCAGGTCCATACGCGTCACCACATGACGTCCTGCCACAGGATCGTTCAACTACCTGTATTTCTAAGGTAGTTGACGGTGTATGACCATGCAGAAACGTGCCTGTCAACGCGTGCATATGCGTCCGCACTACCCCACCACATGAGCCCTACTATCGGCTCGCCATGACAGCAGCAGGGAAGCACCAGGTGAGCCGCGCGGAAACCTCACGTCGAGGCAGCCGGCCGGGCAGGGCGGGCATCAGAGACGTGGCCGCCGCCGCCGGAGTCTCCATCACGACCGTCTCCGACGCCCTCAACGGCAAGGGCCGGCTCCCGGACGCCACCCGGCGCCATGTCCGAGAAGTAGCCGACCGGCTGGGATACCGCCCCTCGGCCGCCGCCCGCACCCTCCGTACCGGCAAGTCGGGTCTGATCGGCCTGACCGTGACGACGTACGGGGATGAACCTTTCACCTTCACGGAGTTCGCGTACTTCGCCGAGATGGCACGGGCCGCCACCTCGGCCGCGCTCGCCCGCGGCTACGCCCTCGTGATCCTCCCCGCGACCTCCCGCCACGACGTGTGGTCCAACGTCGCCCTGGACGGCACGGTCGTCATCGACCCGTCCGATCACGACCCGGTGGTCAGCGAGCTCGTCCGGCAGGGACTGCCGGTCGTCTCCGACGGCCGCCCGGCCGGCTCGCTGCCGGTCACGGCCTGGGTCGACAACGACCACGAGGCCGCCGTCCTCGGCATCCTCGACCATCTCGCCGACGCCGGCGCCCGCCGCATCGGCCTGCTCACGGGCACGACGACGGACACGTACACCCACCTGTCCACCACCGCCTACCTGCGCTGGTGCGAACGCGTCGGCCAGGACCCGGTCTACGAGGCCTACCCGGCGCACGACCCGTGCGCGGGCGCTGTCGCCGCCGACCGGCTGCTCGCCCGGCCCGACCGGCCCGACGCGGTCTACGGCCTGTTCGACCCCAACGGCACCGACCTGCTGGCCGCCGCCCGCCGCTACGGGCTGCGTGTCCCGGACGACCTGCTGCTCGTGTGCTGCAGCGAGTCCATGGTGTACGCCAGCACCGAGCCGCCCATCACCACGCTCTCCCTGAAGCCCCGCCGCATCGGCACGGCGGTGGTCCAGCTCCTCATCGACGCGATCGAGGGCGTGGAGTCGGACCAGCCGGTCGAGCAGGTGATACCGACGGAGCTGATCGTGCGCACCTCCTCGCAGCGGCGCCCGCCGCGCACGACGGTCAGCCCGCCGCGGACGCCCGACGAGAGATAGCGCCGGAAAGCGGGGCGCTCACCCCGTAAGCGCACGACCGCGAGAGGGGGCTCGGCGGGCCGGCGACCGGCGGGCCGGGTGTTCGGTCGGTACAGAGCCCGCCGAACACCTGCCCAAACGGGGCGAAAGCCGCGGTGAACTGGAGTCTTGTTCCGATTCACCACCCCTGGGTCATCACACGGCGCGACCCGCATTCCTATGATGGGCCCACGACACCGCGGACCGCTGCGACCAGGCAGTCCGAAGCGGTGCAGATGCGGCGCGATGGTGGAGGGGTCTGATGACTCAGGGGGCCGGTCAGGGACCCGAAGTGGAGCGGACGGCGACGCTGCGCGACTTCCGGGTACCTGCATACGTCCACGAGACCGGTCCGTACGTCCGCACCGCCCACCCGGGCGACACCGCGCCGTCGGCCGACGAGGCGTACCCCGACGGCTACACCCCCACCCAGCGCGATCTTCCCGTCGTCAACCGGACGGAGACGGTCCAGGTGTCCGTCGAGACGGCACCCGCGGCCCCGGCCCCGCAGCCCGCAACAGGCCCAGGACCGCTGTTCGTCGTCGGAGACGTCCACGGTTACCTCGACGAACTGGTGACCGCACTGCAGGAACAGGGGCTGATCGACGCCTCCGGCCAGTGGTGCGCCGGCACCACCCGGCTGTGGTTCCTCGGCGACTTCACCGACCGCGGACCCGACGGCATCGGCGTCATCGACCTCGTGATGCGGCTGTCCGCCGAGGCCGCCGCGGCCGGCGGCTACTGCAAGGCCCTCATGGGCAACCACGAACTGCTGCTGCTGGGCGCCAAGCGGTTCGGCGACACCCCCGTCAACTCCGGTGCCGGCACCGCCACCTTCCAGGCGGCCTGGCTGCTCAACGGCGGTCAGAAGACCGACATGGACCGCCTCCAGGACCACCATCTGCAGTGGATGGCCCGCCTCGACGCCGTCGAGGAGGTCGACGGCTATCTGCTCGTGCACTCGGACACCACCGCCTACCTCGACTACGGCGACTCGATCGAGGCGGTCAACGACACCGTCCGCGAGACCCTCACCCGCAACGACGCGGACGAGTGCTGGGACCTGTTCCGCAAGTTCACCAAGCGCTTCTCCTTCCGCGACGAGGGCGGTGCCGACGCCGTGCGCTCCCTCCTCGATACGTACGGCGGCACCCGCATCGTTCACGGTCACAGCCCGATTCCCTACCTGCTCGGCGAGGTCGGCTCCGAGGACGGCGAGGAGGGCTCCGGCCCGGTCGTGGCGGGTCCGCACGTCTACGCCGACGGGCTCGCCATCGCGATGGACGGCGGGGTGACCATGGCCGGAAAGCTACTGGTCCGGCAACTCCCCCTGGCCACCTGAGCGTTCCCGGGGCACGTCTCCCCGTCGGAGTACCCGCAGGCCGGGGGGCAATTTCCGGCAACCCCCTGTCACCGTGTGCCGTCACGGCTCTACCATCGGCTTATCCGTAGCAGGCTCCCCTCCGTTTCTGCCCGACGGCTCGCCGGCGTGCGAGCCCCAAGCCCTACGGAGCATCGGGGGATGCACATGAACAGCGTTCCGCAGCACCTGCAGAGCGAGGACCGCCAGGATTTCGAGCGGCTCCTCGATGAGGCGCTGCGCTCCGCACCACGGCGGCCGGAACTGGCCGCTGTCGGACAGCGGCTCAATCCCGAACAACTGCGCACCATGGCGCTCAACGCCACCGCACTGATAACGGCCGCCGCCGCGGCCGAATACCAGCACTATGTCAAGCTCCGCCAGGAACTGCGTCAGCCGGCGATGACCCCCGCGGTCTCGGGTGACTCCGCTGCCGTCGACCAGAGTTCGGCCACCACCGGGCTCGTCACCGCCGTCGGCGAGTCGGCCGAGAGCACCGGCGCGGGCGCTGTCGCGGTCATCGCTGTACTGGCTCCCGTCCTCTCCGGAACCGCCGCGGCGATCTTCCTGCTCGTCGGCTACATCCTGAAGACACTCAGCCCCGGGCAGGCCTTCGCGCAGACCATGCTCACCGCCGGGTGGGTGTTCGGCGCGGTGACCGCGGCCGCGATCCTCGTCGCCGCGGTCGGACTGCTCCTCACGGCCCTGCGCAACGGCAACTCACCGCAGGCCCGGGCCCTGGACGCGGCACACCGCGAACTGGACAGCGCCAGAGAGGCCTGGCAGGACGCCCTGCTGGAGCGCGGCATCCTGCCGTTCCTCACGGAAGCGCTCGCCGAGCCGGGACCGGCCCCCCTGCACCGCACGACCCCGCCCGCCCCGCGCGGCCGCATGCCCCGCCTGGGGTACGACCGCCCCGGTTTCAGCAGCCCCGACGACGGAACCCAGTCCGGCCGGCCGAGCTTCACCAGCCCTGACTACACAAGCCCGGACTTCGGCGGCCCGGAGCACCGGCCCGAGTGACGCCGCCGGCCAGAACACGGCGCGCGCCCCGACCGACGCGGGCCCGACCCGGCGGCCCACCGGTGTGCCGCCGTTCCGGTCGTCCCGCCCGGTCGGCATCGTGCCGTTCAGTACCAGAGGCTGAAGACTGCGACGCCCGGACCGGCACCGCCCGCATGGCGAAGCGCCTTCAGCGGGCAGTCCGGCAGATCCTCCGCGGCGCATTCGGGTGCGTCGCCCAGGCCCCGCATCCCGTCATCGATCCGGCCCAGCACCGTGGCACGACGCGCGGCGGTCGGGCGGTCCCTGCTGCCGGTCGGCTTCAAGCCATCCGGTGGCACGGACCGCCGTAGGCCGGACTCAGTCCGCGATCGGCAGGTACACCCGGTTCCCCGCCTCTGCGAACTCCTTCGACTTCTGGGCCATGCCCTCCTCGATCTCGGCCCGGCTGCCGCCGTGTTCGCGACGGATGTCCTGGGAGATCTTCATCGAACAGAACTTCGGCCCGCACATCGAGCAGAAGTGGGCGGTCTTGGCGGGCTCGGCCGGCAGGGTCTCGTCGTGGAACTCCCGCGCCGTGTCCGGGTCCAGAGCGAGGTTGAACTGGTCCTCCCACCGGAACTCGAAGCGGGCGTCGGACAGTGCGTCGTCCCACTCCTGGGCGCCCGGGTGGCCCTTGGCGAGGTCGGCGGCGTGCGCGGCGATCTTGTAGGTGATGACGCCGGTCTTGACGTCGTCACGGTTGGGCAGCCCCAGGTGCTCCTTGGGCGTGACGTAGCAGAGCATCGCCGTGCCCCACCAGGCGATCATCGCGGCGCCGATGCCGGAGGTGATGTGGTCGTACGCCGGCGCGATGTCCGTGGTCAGCGGACCGAGCGTATAGAACGGCGCTTCATCGCAGATCTCCTGCTGAAGGTCGATGTTCTCCTTGATCTTGTGCATCGGGACGTGTCCCGGGCCCTCGATCATCGTCTGTACGTTGAAACGCCTGGCGATCCGGTTGAGTTCCCCGAGCGTCTTCAACTCCGCGAACTGCGCCTCGTCGTTGGCGTCCGCGATCGACCCCGGTCGGAGGCCGTCGCCCAGCGAGTACGTGACGTCGTAGGCGGCGAGAATCTCGCAGAGTTCCTCGAAGTTCTCGTACAGGAACGACTCCTTGTGGTGCGCCAGGCACCACGCGGCCATGATCGAGCCGCCGCGCGAGACGATTCCGGTCTTGCGGTTGGCCGTGAGCGGCACGTACGGCAGCCGGACACCCGCGTGGACGGTCATGTAGTCCACGCCCTGCTCGGCCTGCTCGATGACCGTGTCCTTGTAGATCTCCCAGGTCAGTTCCTCGGCCTTGCCGTCGACCTTCTCCAGGGCCTGGTAAAGCGGCACGGTACCGATGGGGACGGGGGAGTTGCGCAGCACCCACTCGCGGGTCGTGTGGATGTTGCGGCCGGTGGAGAGGTCCATGACCGTGTCGGCACCCCAGCGGGTCGCCCAGGTCATCTTCTCCACCTCCTCCTCGATGGAGGAGGTCACCGCCGAGTTGCCGATGTTGGCGTTGACCTTCACCAGAAACCGCTTACCGATGATCATCGGCTCGATCTCCGGGTGGTTGACGTTGGCCGGCAGCACCGCCCGGCCCGCCGCGATCTCCTCGCGGACCACCTCGGGAGAGACGTTCTCCCGGATGGCCACATACTCCATCTCCGGCGTGACCTCGCCCCGACGGGCGTACGCGAGCTGCGTCACCGCCTCGCCGCCCCGGCCCCGGCGCGGCTGACGCGGCCGTCCGGGGAAGACCGCGTCCAGATTGCGCAGCCCACCGCGCGGCGAGGTGTGCTTGATCCCGTCGTCCTCGGGACGGACGGGACGGCCCGCGTATTCCTCGGTGTCACCGCGGGCGATGATCCAGTTCTCCCGCAACGGCGGCAGGCCCCTGCGGACATCGGTGTCGACGAGTGGATCGGTGTACGGGCCGGACGTGTCGTACAGCGTGACCGACTGCCCGTTGGTGAGGTGCACCTGGCGGACCGGCACGCGCAGGTCGGGGCGCGAACCCTCGACGTACGCCTTGTGCCATCCGATGGACTTCCCGGCCTCCTGGGACTTCTCGTCCTGAGCGGAGGCAGGCGTGCGTGCGTCCTTGTTGGTCATGAGACCTACTCCCTACGCCGGCATTACCCGGTAACAGGTTCGGCGGTCGACGCAGCGGCTTCCGTCTCCCGGTATTCCGCGTGGAACATCGCTTGTTCCACGTGAAACATCGCGCGTACGGAGGTCAGCGCCCTCTCAGCCCGGTGCTCCGAGCTCCCGCGTGTGCAAAGGTGCCTCCACGCTAGCGTCATCTGTGGCGCGGTGAACAGTGGGCCCCCTACCGTTGTTGCGATGATCTGGCGGTGACCCGGATGCAGCAGTACCCGTATCGGCCGCCAGAGCCGCACAACCGACCAGGCTCGGGGCAGGGCGACGACCACGCCCCCGAGCGGGAAGGTGGCCCTGACGCCGGCCGCGGTCATGGCCACCGTCAGGTACACGGCCACAGCCACAGACACACCCCGGTGCACGACCATGGCCACGGAACCGGTCACAGCCACGGCCACGGCCATGGGCCCGCCGCCCCCGTATCCCGGCATCTGCGCAAGGTCATCGCCGCGATCCTGGTCCCGTTCACCGTGGCGGTGGTCGCGGGCGTGGTGGTGCTCTGGCCCGGGGGAGCTCCTCCGCACAAGCGCAGTGGCGTCGGTTTCGACCGGGAGACCCAGCAAGCCACGGTCACCAGGGTCGTCGAGGTGAGCTGCAGCTCGGTGAACGCCTCGGGCGGGACAGCGATCGGTGGCACCTCTTCCGCCGCCCAGGGCGCCTCGGCGGAGCAGACGGCGAAGGGAAGCTGCAAGAAGGCGACCGTCCGGGTCGACACCGGCAAGGACACGGGCCGTACGTTCACCGAGATCGTGCAGCCGGACCAGACCCGGCAACTGCACCAGGGCGAGAAGGTGGTGGCCGCCTACGAGCCCTCGGCGCCGAAGGACCTGCAGTACTCGGTGACTGACGTGAACCGGAAGTTCCCCATGACGCTGCTTGCGGGGATCTTCGCGTTGGCCGTCGTGGTGGTCGGCAGGCTGCGCGGTGTGATGGCGCTCGTCGCACTGGCCGTCAGCTTCCTGGTGCTGACCCTGTTCATCCTGCCGGCGATTCTGCAGGGTTCGAATCCGCTGCTCGTGGCGGTGATCGGGTCGAGCGCTATCATGCTGATCGCCCTGTACATGTGCCACGGCCTGTCGGCCCGCACCTCGGTGGCCGTGCTCGGCACGCTGGTCTCACTGCTGCTGATCGGCATCCTCGGCTCGCAGTTCATCGGCTGGGCCGCGCTGACCGGCAACACCGACGACAGCACCGGCCTGATCCACGGTCTGTACCCGTCGATCGACATGAGCGGCCTGCTGCTGGCTGGTATCATCATCGGCTCGCTCGGCGTACTCGACGACGTCACCGTGACCCAGACCTCGGCCGTCTGGGAGCTGCACGAGGCCAACCCGGCGATGGGCTGGCGCGGGCTGTACCGCGCGGGCATCCGCATCGGACGCGACCACATCGCCTCCGTGGTCAACACCCTCGTCCTCGCCTACGCCGGCGCCGCACTGCCGTTGCTGCTGCTGTTCTCGATCGCGCAGAGCGGCGTCGGGACCGTGGCCAACAGCGAGCTGGTGGCCGAGGAGATCGTGCGCACACTGGTCGGCTCGATCGGCCTGGTCGCCTCGGTCCCGGTCACCACGCTCCTCGCCGCCCTGGTGGTCTCGGCCGACCGCCCCGGCGCGGGCATCCCCGCACAGGCCGGGGCACAGTCCGCCCCGGCACGCGGCGGCCGGGGGCGACGCCGGAAGCGGTAGGGCCCGTCAAGTCGACGCGATCGGCGGTGAGCCCGCCGGTGACCGCACTCGACTCCCCGCGCAGAAGCGTTCCTGCACAGGTCCATGCGCCACAGCGGAGCTCCCGTGCTCCTGCCCCAACCCTTCAGCCCGCGCTCTGCTCCTCGGCCAGGATGCGGTCCAGGGCCTCTTCCAGATGGGCGTCGAAGTCGGCCAGCGCACCCTCCTGGCCGAGCGGCACGAGTTTGTCGGTGCGGTCCAGGAATGCCACGAGCGGCGGCGCGGAGGAACGGAACAGGGCCTGGTCGCCGCCGACCTGAAGCCTGATCAGCACCTCGCCCAGCACCTCGGAGTCGGCGGGAGCGATGTGCACATCCCCCTCCCCGCACGGCCGACCGACGCCGTCGATCAGCAGCTCGCGGCCGAACGCCCAGGTCACCGGGGCGTCACCGGGCAGATGGAAGGTGAGCCGCACGGCATAGGGATCACTGGTCTCGTAGCGCAACTCCACCGGGATGCGGAAGGAGAGTTCCTCGGACACGAGAAAGCTCATGATGACTTCTGCCTGTACGGACTCGCGCATCGTCTACCCCGTCGTATGGACGTCGACCGGCCGGGATCGATCCCTGTAACCGTGGTCAAATCTTGCTGAACGTACACGGCAGATCACAAGGAGTAAGTTTTCAGATACTGATAGAGAGGGCGAGCGTTCCCAGGTGCCGCCCGAGCTCCGTCTGCAGTCGGCGCGCCGCCGGCAGCAGACGGTCGGACTGGTGGGCGGGCAGCGACATGGCCATCGTGGCGACGGTGGTGCCGACCGTGATCGGGACCGCCGCACAGACCGTCCCGAGCGCGTACTCCTGACGCTCCACCACCGGTTCCATGCGCGGCATCCGGGCCAGCCGCCGCAACAGGGCATCGTTGTCACGCACCGTGTACGGCGTGATGGACTGCACGGGATAGCGCGCAAGGTGGTCGCGGCGGGCGTCCTCGTCCAGCTGGGAGAGCAGGCACTGCCCGATGGCGTGCGCGTGGCCGGTCTCGCGGAAGTCGGCCCACTCCTCGACCGCCGGCGCCTCGGGGGAATCGGAGACGCACATGACCTCGATCTCGCCGTCCCGGTACATCGCGTAGTACACCGGCACGCCGATGGAGTCTCGCCAGTGGGCGAGCGTGTCCGCCACCGAGCTGCGACGTTTCTGCTGTGCTCCGCTGCTGCCCAGGCGTTCGGCCGCGTCGCCGAGGAAGAACAGCCCCTTCTCGCGCCGCAGATAGCCCTCGTGCACCAGGGTGCGCAGCAGGTGGTAGGTCGTCGGGAGGGCGAGGCCGGTCTCGCGGGCGAGTTGTTTGGCGGGGGCGCCGTACACATGGGTGGCGACGGTCTCCAGCAGGCGCATGGCGCGCTGGACGGAACCGATGAGCGTCGCGGCGCCGGGCGGGCCGGGGGCCTCCGTGCGGTGCGGTGGCCCGGAGGCGTCCGTGGGGTGGGGTGGTCCGGGGATGCCGATCGTGTGCGGAGGTCCGGGCGCGTCGGCGGGGTGCGGCTGTCCGGGGACCGCGAGGGAGGGCGGCCGCTGCGTGGGGGGTGCGCAGGAGCGTGGTGGGGTGCGGGGTGCGTGCGGTTCTGCCGGTGCGGTGTCAACCGTGGCCAAGGGTCACTCCCGGAGCGCGAGGGGGCAGTCCGTGCGGAGGAAGAGCACGGAGGGGGTCTGCGCCGCCCGCGGGGCCGGACCCCGCGGGAGTTCCGGACTCTAATCGTCCGCCGCCGCACGCAGACGGCCTCACGGGGAAACTTCCCTCGCCCGAGGGAAACCGGGGATCGCCTTGCCGGGAACCGGTGGTGCCGTTGCCGTCACCGGTCCCCGGGTCCGTCACCAGTCGCTGCGCGACGAGGAGTTCGACATGAACTTGCGCACGATGTAGATCAGTCCGCCGACCAGGGCGACGAAGACCAGTGCCTTGAAGAGAAGGCCGATCACGATGGTGAGCACCGTGGCTATCAGGCCACCGAACACGACCAGGGCGATGACCGGCACCGCGACCCACTTCACCCACCACGGAAGTCCCGCGAAGATCTCTCGCATCGCCCTCGTCCTCTGCCTTCTCGTACGTCTGAGTGCTCGTACGCCCTTTTCGCGTACGGCGTTGATGTTCTGCACTCGATGCTAGGGCCGACGAGGGGTCCCGCGGGGGCCTCGCGCCCCTTGTCCTCCCCTGACCCGTCCCCTAGGGAACCCCGGGGTCCGGGCTCACGCCTCGGGCGGAGAGAAGACGACCAGAACCCTCAGGTCCTCGCTGATGTGGTGGAACTTGTGGGCGACCCCGGCCGGCACGTAGACCACGCTGCCCCGCGCCACCTCGGTCGTCTCCGGTCCCACCGTGATGGACGCCCGGCCGCTGACGACGAAGTACACCTCGTCCTGGTTGTGCGGCTTCTGCGGGTCGTGCTCGCCCGCGTTGAGAGCGTAGAGGCCGACGGACATGTTCCGCTCCCGCAGGAACTGAAGGTAGGCCCCCTCGTTGGCGGCGCGCTCCGCCTCCAGTTCGTCCAGCCGGAATGCCTTCATCGCCGCTGTCGCCCTCGCCTCTGCTCTGTTCCGATCGGGTCTGCCACGATCAGACACATGAAGAATTTCGTAGTCAAGACGATCGCCAACGCGGGCGCCCTGGCGGTCGCCGTGTGGCTGTTGGACAAAATCACTCTGACGGGTGACAGCACGGCCAAGAAGGCCGGCACGCTGATCGTCGTCGCACTGATCTTCGGCCTGGTGAACTGGCTGGTCAAGCCGATCCTGAAGGTGCTCACCTTCCCGCTGTTCATCCTGACCCTGGGCCTGATCACCCTGGTCGTGAACGCGCTGATGCTGCTGCTGACCTCCTGGGTCTGCGGCAAGCTCGACCTGAGCTTCCATGTGCAGGGCTTCTGGACGGCCGTCGTCGGCGGTCTGATCGTCTCCGTCGTCTCCTGGGCGCTGCACGTCGTCCTGCCCGACGAGGACTGAGCGCACCATGACCTACCGCGTCTGCTTCGTGTGCACCGGCAACATCTGCCGCTCCCCGATGGCCGAATCCGTCTTCCGCGCGCGTGTGGCGGAGGCCGGCCTCGAGGACCGGGTGGAAGTCGACAGCGCCGGCACCGGCGGCTGGCACGAGGGCGAGCCCGCCGACCCGCGGACCGTCTCGGTCCTCCAGGAGCACGCCTACGACAGCGATCACATCGCACGCCAGTTCGAGCCTTCCTGGTTCTCCCGGCTCGACCTGGTGATCGCCCTCGACGCCGGTCATCTCAAGGCCCTGCGCCGCCTCGCGCCCACCGAGGAGGACGCGCGCAAGGTCCGGCTGCTGCGCTCGTACGATCCCGCCGCCGGTGACGACCTCGACGTACCGGATCCGTACTACGGACACCGGGACGGTTTCGAGGAGTGTCTTGAGATGGTGGAGGCGGCGAGCGTCGGTCTGCTCGCCGCCGTACGCGAGCAGTTGGAAGGACGGGCCGCATGAGCGACACCCGCAGGGACCAGGGACGTACCGGCGACGGCACGCGCGCGGTGCGCGCCGGACTGCCCGAGCCGGTCAAGCACCAGCCGACCCTGCCCGGGCCGGTGTTCGCGGCGCACTTCCATCTGCCGGGCGAGGTGACGGGGCCGTACTCGTACGGCCGTGACGACAACCCGACCTGGACGCTGCTGGAGCGGGCCATCGGCGAGCTGGAGGCGCCCGGGCGGGACGACGTCGAGACGCTTGTCTTCGCCTCCGGCATGGCGGCGATCTCCTCCGTGCTGTTCTCCCAGCTGCGCGCCGGGGACGCGGTCGTGCTGCCCTCCGACGGCTATCAGGTGCTGCCGCTGGTCCGCGCCCAGCTGGAGGCGTACGGCGTCGAGGTGCGCACCGCCCCCACCGGCGGTGACGCCCAGCTGGAGGTTCTCGACGGCGCCCGGCTGCTGTGGATCGAGTCCCCGTCGAACCCGGGGCTCGACGTGTGCGACATCCGGCGGCTGGTGGCGGCGGCCCACGCGCAGGGGACCCTGGTGGCCGTCGACAACACCCTCGCGACCCCGCTCGGGCAGCGCCCGCTGGAGCTGGGCGCCGACTTCGCCGTGGCCAGCGGCACCAAGCAGCTCACGGGCCACGGTGACGTGCTGCTGGGCTATGTCGCCGGCCGTGACCCCGAGGCGATGGCCGGCGTACGACGCTGGCGCAAGATCGTCGGGGCGATCTCCGGTCCCATGGAGGCCTGGCTCGCGCACCGGTCCATCGCCACGCTCCAGCTGCGCGTCGACCGGCAGAACGCCACCGCCCTCGCCGTCGCCGAGGCGCTGAGGCAGCGGCCCGAGGTGTCCGGCCTGCGCTATCCCGGACTGCCCGACGACCCCTCGCACAAGACGGCCTCGCAGCAGATGCGCCGCTACGGCTGCGTGGTTTCCTTCACGCTGCCCACACGCGCGCGTGCTGAGCGTTTCCTCGATGCCCTGCGCCTGGTGGAAGACGCCACGAGCTTCGGCGGGGTGCGTTCCACGGCCGAGCGGCGCCGCCGCTGGGGCGGGGACGCGGTGCCGGAAGGCTTCATCCGGATGTCCGTCGGCGCCGAGGACCCCGAGGACCTGATCGCCGACGTGCTGCGGGCCCTGGACGAGTCCGCCGAGTGAGTCCGTGGCCTTCGGGCCGACAGCGCACGACGGTCCGAGCCTCCCCCCTCGTGGCTCGGACCGTCTGCGGTTCCTGCGCGCGAAGAACCGCGCGACCAAGGCTAGTTGACTCTGTGTCAGTGTCCAATCACGCTAGCGACAGAGACCTATCGACTTATTTATAGTTGGGGCCTGCCTAGGGGGCCGGAGGAGGGCAGGGATAGGGGAGGGCACGCCATGGACCTGGCCTTGCTGCGCACCTTCGTCACCGTGCACCGGGCTGGTTCCTTCACCCGCGCCGCCGCTCTGCTCGGCCTCTCCCAGCCCGCCGTCACCTCGCAGATCCGCACGCTGGAACGACAGCTGGGCAAGCCTCTCTTCCTTCGCCAGGCGCGCGGGGTGACCCCGACGACCATCGGCGACGAACTCGCGCACAAGGCCGCTCCTCATCTCGACGCCCTGGTGGAGATAGCCGAGAGCGGCCTGGACGACGAGTCCTCACTCAGAACCCTGCACCTCGCCGGCCCGCCCGAGTTCACCGCCGAACGTGCCCTGCCCGCCCTGACCGAGCTGACCGGCGACGACGGCCAGGGATTCGCACTCCGCGCCTCCTTCGGCACGGCGGAGGAAACGCTGGAGGGGCTGGCCTCCGGTCATCATGATCTGGCCATCAGCACAGCCCGTCCGCGCGGCGCTCTGCTGACCGCGACTCCGCTCTGCGACGAGGAACACGTACTGGTCGCCGCCCCGCGCTGGGTGGAGCGGATCGGAGCGGAGGCGCTGCGCCTGAAGGGAGCGCCCGCGCTGGAGGATCTTCCTGTCGTCGAGGTTCATGAGTCGTTGCCCTTCGTCTCGCGCTACTGGGCCTCCGTCTTCGACTCCCGCCCGGCCACCTCGGGCACGGTCATCGTGCCGGATCTGCGTGCGGTACTCGCCTGCGCGATCGCGGGTGCCGGACTCGCGGTGCTGCCTCGTTATCTGTGTGCCTCCGCCCTCGGCGACGGCACGATCGCGATGCTGCACGATCCGGCCGTGCCGCCGCTGCGCACGTACTTCCTGGTGGTGCGCACCGGCACCCTCGCCATGCCCCACATCGCGCGGGCCCACGAGTGGCTTCAGCGGGCGGCCACGGCCTGGTGCTGAGACCTCCGGCACCCCGTCTACGGAACGCGATCACAAGGTGACTTTTTGCGATGTTTCACGTGGAACCAGCCGGGCCACATTTCTCCCATGACCGTCCGACCCGTGGTCAAGCGCACCGCCCGTGCCGTCCTTCTCGATGGTGACGACCTGATCCTGATCAAGCGCACCAAGCCGGGTGTCGATCCCTACTGGGTCACTCCCGGTGGCGGGGTCGAGCCCGGGGATCCGACCGTCGTGGATGCTCTGCACCGGGAGGTGTCCGAGGAACTCGGCGCCAAGATCACCGATGTGGTGCCGTGCTTCGTGGACACCGTCGAGCACATCGGCGAGGACGGCGGCGCCACCGGCGTGAAGGTGCAGCACTTCTTCGTCTGCCGACTGGAGTCCATGGACCCGACCCGGCGGCATGGCCCCGAAGTGGACGAGCCGGCCGGCGAGTACGAGATCGTCCGCGTCCCCTTCACTCGGGTCGGCATCGCCTCCGTCCACCTGGTCCCGCTGTCGCTGCGCCACTATCTGGACGGCAACATCGAGGGAGTGCGCGCCATGCACGCTCCCGACCTCGGTTAGCGTGCTCAATTCCCGACGACGAGCAGTTCCTCCACCGAGTCATGACGTATGCGGCTCGACGGGACGCCGATGTCCCGGAGCGCGTCGATGCCGCTGCGGATCATTCCGGGCGGGCCCGAGAGATAGGCGTCGTACTCGTTCCAGGGGCCGTAGTCGCGCAGGGCATCGGGGAGCCGGATGTGGGCCCGCTGGTCGATGACCGCCCGGACTGCCAGCCAGGGGTGGCTCTGCTGGAGCCGAAGCATGGTGTCGATGTCGTAGAGGTCGTGGTCGGTGCGGGCGCCGTAGAACACCTCGACAGACCGACGCGCTCCGTGCTCGGCGACGTCCTCCACCAGGGCCTTGATGGGCGCTATGCCGGTGCCGCCGCCCAGACAGAGCAATCCGCTGTCGGTCGTGTGGTCGACGGTCATGGAGCCGGCCGGCGGCCCGAGGCGTATGACATCTCCGGGCCGGGCGCGGTGCACCAGCGCGTTGGAGACCCAGCCGGCCGGTACGGCCTTCACATGGAACGTCAGCAGGCCGTCCGAACGGGGTGCGGAAGCGAACGAGTAGTGCCGCCATACCCGTGGCCACCAGGGCGTCTCCACGCTCGTGTACTGGCCTGCGAGGAACGGATAGGGCTGGTCGGGGCGAACGGTGAGGATCGCGATGTCCGGGGTTCTGAGGTCGTGGGTGACGATCTCGGCCTGCCACCAGGCCGGAGAGCGCAGTTCGTCCGCCGCCGCGGCATCGATCATGACCTGGGAGATCGTCGTGTACGCCCGCACCCAGGCCGCCTCCGTCTCCGGGCTCCAGACGGTGGCGGCGTACTTGCTCAATGCGCCGATCAGGCACTCCCCGACGGCTGGATAGTGCTCGGGCCGGGTCCCGTACTTGCGGTGTCCACGGCCCAGGTTCTCCAGATAGTCGACGAGGACCGCGGTGTTGTCCAGGTGCTCGGCCGCGGTGAGCAACGCCTTCAGCAGGCGCTCCCGCTGCATGTCCATCGCGGCCGGGAACAGCGCCCGCAGCTCGGGATGGCGAACGAAAAGCAGGGCGTAGAAGTAGGAGGTGACCTTGTCGGCGATCGGGCCTACCTCGGCCATCGTGCGACGTATGAGGACGGCGTCCGCGGACCCCTCCTGGACGGCCGGCGCCGACCGTTGGGGCGGCACACGCTCCGGGCTGTCGGGCGGCGGAGCCGATGGTGCCGTGCTCGGCGTGAACCAGCCGGTCTCGCCCGACATGCCGTTCTCCCCCGACGTGGTGGTCGGAGCGTCCATGGTGTGCCTCGCCTCGAACGTCTTGCGGTCGGTCTGCGCACCTTCTCCCGGAGAAGGTGCATGCTTTCCCCCGGCGGGCGGCCTGACGTAGCGCCCCGCAGCGTTGCATCCCGATCGGATGCCGCGGTCGTATACCCGGAAAACGCGGGTCTCGCGCTCTCCGTCCCGTTAGGCTGCTTGCCCTGCTCTCGGCCCGCACGGGACATGTGGACTCCATCCCGGACGTGAACCGAACCCGACCCTACCGGCCGTCGCCGCGCACACAAGTCCCCCCTTCCTTCCTCACGCATCGGGCAAAGGTGCGAACCACCAGGTCCGACAACTACCGGGCAGGACGAATCAATTCATAGGCATCCCACAGATCCCGCCCTGTGTAGGAGTGCGTCGCGAGTCCTGCCAGGTGGGCGTCCGCATTGACCGCCACGGAAACCGGTAGGACAGCAAACAGATCCTTGTCCGACAGCGAGTCGCCGTAGGCCACACAGTCCGCTCGCGCGACACCGAACTCCTTGCAGAGCCGGTCCGCGATGGTCACCTTGGCCGCCGCACTGAGCACGCCGGACGGGTCCACGGGCTCGGTGAACGGAACGGCCGGGAAGCGAGATCCATGCGCCGCATGAGCGCCCCAGTCGAGAAGGCGTTCCACGAAGAAGGAGGGCGAGAGCGACACCACCGCGCAGTAGTCGCCCGCACCTCTGATCTCCGCCCAGACCTCACGGATGCGGGCCAGCCAGGGAGCCCCCTCGAATGCGGCGATGACGTGCGCCTCGGTCAGATCGGACCACAGCTCGTACACCTGCGCCGCGTACTCCGGCGGACCGATCCGCCCCTCAGCTATGGCCCGGTCCAGCGCTGCGGTCTCCTCTTCGAGGCCCAACTGGCGGGAAATCTCCATGGGAGCCGTACTGCCGTGCAGCAATGTGCCGTCAAGATCGAAGAGATGAAGTCTCGCCATGGCCCCCGAGGCTAACCGGCTGCCCATGTTTCACGTGAAACACTTCCTGCTGTCCACAGGGTGTGCATAAGGCCACGACATGACCAAAAGCACGTGTGTCCGCAGGGAAACGGGTGGACGTCGAAGGCGCCGGTCGGACAGCCTGACCTGCGTGCCGACTCCTTCCCTCGCCGCTCTGCCCATCCGCCGTCTGACGCTCCGCGACCTCACCGCCTGCGCCGACTTGTCCGAGGACCGGGGGTGGCCACGCGAGGAACACAAGTGGGGATTCCTCCTCACCGCCGGGAAGGGCCTAGGTATCGACGACCCTCAGGGTGGTCTCGCCGCCGCATGCGTCGTCACGGAGTACGGCCCGTGGGGCCGCCCGGATCTCGGCGCCGTCGGCATGGTCCTGGTAGCCGGACGCCATGCCCGCCAGGGCGTCGGGCGCCGCTTGATGCGCCATGTCGTGTCGACCATGGGGACCACTCCACTCACCCTTCACGCCACGCCCAACGGCCGTCCCCTGTACGAGGAACTGGGCTTCAAGGTGACGGGCCAGGCGGAGATGCTGAGGGGCCGCTTCACTCCCGGCCGGATGGAATCCGGCGTGTTCACCCGTGCCGCCGCCGCGGAGGATCTGCCCGCGATCCTGCGTCTCGACGAGGAGGTGTTCGGCGCCGACCGCACTCCCCTGATCACCCGCCTGCCCGCCTTCGCCGACCAATTGCGGGTGGCCGAGTCGGAAGGCCGGATCGTCGGCTACGCGGCGGCGTGGCCCAACATGGACACCCATGTCGTCGGTCCCCTGGTGGCCCAGGACACCAAGACCGCCAAGGCCCTGATCAGCTCGCTGGCGGCCCACACGGACCGTCCCCTGCGCACGGACATCGATGTGCGCCACGAGGAGCTGCTGACATGGGCGAAGGCGCGTGGGCTCGCCTCCGTGGCCTTCAACACCGTGATGACGTACGGCATCACTGATCTTCCGGGGGACTGGACCCGTCGGTTCGCACCGCTGACCGTGGCCGCGGGCTGAGCCGTCGTACGACGAACGCCGGTCCTGCCACGTCGTGCGGCGAGACCGGCGTTGTCCCTGCGGTCGCGGCTCAGGCCAGCGCCCGCACCGCCGCGGTGGCGAAGCCGTGGTCCTGCTCCGGCGAACCCCCGCCGACGCCGATCGCACCGACCGGGCGTCCGTCCCGGTGGACGGGCACTCCGCCCGCGATGAACAGCAGGGGCCGGTCGAGGGCCGTGGGCAGCGTGTGGAAGGGGCCGCCCGGCTGCACGGCGTCGACCAGGTCGGCCGTGGAGGTGTTGAGCTGGAGTGCCGTATACGCCTTGCGGGTGCTGGTCTCGCCGGAGATCAGGACGGCCCGGTCGTCCCGGCGGAAGGCGAGCAGGTGGCCACCCGCGTCCAAGACGGTGATGCTGACGGTGACCCCGGCCTCCTCGGCCGCGCGGCGGGCCGCATCGACGAGCAGTTCGGCGTCCTCGATGGACAGCGGGGCGACGACGGTGGTGCTCATGAGGTTCTCTCCTCGGGTGTTGCTGAGAGGGGGTGCTTGCCGTGCCAAGGGTGTGGGCCCCGCACAGAGGTCTTCGGGATGTGGGGTGATGCCCTGTGACGCGAAGGACTCAGTGGTGGACCGGCGTCTGCCGGCCGGCGGGCGCCCCGGTGGCGACCACGGTGCCGCGGGCGCCGTCGCGGCGCTCCAGCGCCGCCGACAGGACGGCGAGGACCAGGGCGGCCACGGCGAGGGCGGCGCCGACCCAGTTGGGGGCCGTGTAACCGAAGCCGGCCGCGATCACGATGCCGCCGAGCCAGGCGGACAACGCGTTACCCAGGTTGAAGGCGCCGATGTTCACGGCCGACGCCAGCGTCGGGGCACCGTGCGCCTGATCGAGCACGCGCTTCTGCAGCGGCGGCACGGTCGCGAAGCCCAGAGCGCCGATCAAGGCGATGGTCACGGCTGCCGCGATCTTGTTGTGCGCGGTGAGCGTGAAGAACGCCAGGACAAGGGCCAGGGCACCCAGTGACACGTACAGCATGGGCATCAGGGCGCGGTCGGCGAACCTGCCGCCGATGAGGTTGCCGCCGACCATGCCGAGGCCGAACAGGACCAGCAGCCAGGTCACCGAGCCGTCGGCGAAACCCGCGATGTGGGTCATCATCGGCGCGATGTAGGTGATGGCCGCGAAGACGCCGCCGAAGCCGAGGACAGTCATCGCCATGGCCAGCAGGACCTGGGCGTTCTTGAAGGCGGCCAGTTCGTGCCGCAGGTGCACACCCTCGGGCCTCGGCATCTCGGGCACCAGCTTGGCGATACCGACGAGGCCGACGAGCCCGAGGGCCGCGACGATGCCGAAGGTGACACGCCAGCCGATGTGCTGGCCGATGAGCGTGCCCAGCGGGACGCCGACGACATTGGCGACGGTCAGGCCGGTGAACATCATGGCGATGGCGCCGGCCTTCTTGTGGGGCGCCACCAGCTCGGCCGCCACCACGGAGCCGATACCGAAGAAGGCACCGTGCGCGAGCGAGGCGACCACGCGTCCGATCAGCATGATCGCGAAGGTGGGGGCGACCGCGGAGAGCAGGTTTCCGGCGATGAAGAGGCCCATCAGCAGCATCAGCATGCGCTTGCGCGAGACCTTGGTTCCGAGCACGGTCATCAGCGGCGCGCCGACGACCACACCGAGCGCGTAGCCCGTCACGAGCAGGCCCGCCGTGGGGATGGAGACCCCGAAGTCGCCCGCGACCTCGGGCAGCAAGCCCATGATCACGAATTCGGTCGTTCCTATTCCGAAGGCCCCGATCGCGAGGGCCAGGAGCGCGAGAGGCATGGAGGGGTACACCTTCCAGACGATTGCATATGCGCTGTACGCGCGCCAACAATAGTTGCAGACGCGGGCTAAGTGCAACCGCGCACTATTGCAGGCTTGCCCTACCCTGGATGCAGCCGCTCCGGGACGGAGGAACAACGCCAATGACAGCGACGGATCCCGCGCTCACTGCCCTCGCCCAGGGCTGGTGCGCCCTCTCTGCCCTGCATGGAAGGATCGAGGCGCACATCGAGCGCGCCCTGCAGGCGAAACACGATCTGAGCGTGCGCGAGTACTCACTACTCGATGTGCTGAGCCGCCAGCACGACGGCGAAGGGGGTCATCTGCAGATGAAGCAGGTCGCCGACGCGGTCGTCCTCAGTCAGAGCGCCACCACACGCCTGGTGACCCGGCTGGAGGACCGCGGCCTGCTCGAGCGCTACCTGTGCCCCACCGACCGGCGCGGCATCTACACCAACGTCACCGAGGCGGGCCTGCGACTACTGGAGGAGGCGCGCCCTACCAATGACGCTGCCCTGCGCGAAGCCTTGGACGAGGCCTCCAGGAACACCGAACTGGCCCCACTGGTACGGGTCGTGGAGTCGTTGAACGCACCGGCATAGGGTGCATGCATGGGAGATCTTGACATAAGGCCTGCGACCGCCGACGACCTTCCGGCGATCGTCGCGATGCTCGCCGACGATCCGCTCGGCGCCCAGCGCGAGTCCCCGGACGACATGACCCCGTACCGGGTCGCGCTGGGACGCCTGGAGGCCGACCCGAACCAGCACCTCGTCGTCGCCGTCCGCGAAGGCCGCGTGATCGGGACGCTCCAGCTCACGCTCGTTCCGGGGCTCTCCCACAAGGGAGCGACCCGCGCACTCATCGAGGCCGTCCGTATCCACGCGGCTGAACGAGGCAGTGGGTTGGGCAGTCTGCTGATCCAGTGGGCGATCGACACCGCCCGCCGGCTGGAGTGCCGGATGGTGCAGCTGACGTCCGACAAGACGCGCACCGACGCCCACCGCTTCTACGAACGTCTCGGGTTCAACGCCACACACGAGGGCTTCAAGCTGCTGCTGTGACAGCGGCGCCGGACCAGAGACACCACAGGGGTGTGTTTCACGTGAAACACACCCCTGCGCCGTGGAGGGCTAGCCGATACCCCGCCAGCCCTCCAGGTCCACGCCACCCGGGACCGGCGCCTCAGGGTCGTACGGCTGCCGCGTGAACACGAACGAGCCGAGGTCGAGATGGCTCAGGGATCCGTCCGTGCGCCGCACCGGCCGCAGCAACTCTCCGGCGAAATAGCCCTCGAGACCCGTCCAGGTGCCGTCACCGTTGGAGCGGAGGCGGGAGCGCCGGCCGCTGCCGGCCAGCGGACCGAGCGCGAGAAGGCCGTTGGCGGTCACCCGAAGAGCGAAGGCACTGGTCCCCCAGTACCACTGCCCCGCCAGTTCCAGGACCGCCGGATCGACCTCGCTCAGTGGCCGCCAGGGCTCCGGGATCCGCGGTTCCGCCTCGGCGACGATCCGCACCAGGTCGGCGCCCACCGCTCCCAGCAGGGGCCCACTGGTGCAGTTGGCGAGCACCACCGCGGCCACGTCGTCCTCCACGCTGAGAGTGAGGTTCGCCAGGAATCCCGGCAGCGAACCCGAGTGGCCGACCAGGAGCCGGCCGTCACGGCGCTGGATCTGCAGACCGAGTCCGTACGTGGCCCCGTCCAGCAGGTCCGCCCCCTCGGCGGGCGCCGCGGGCGTGCGCATCTCCCGCACCGACTCCACGCTCAGGACCCGGTCGTCACCCGCCGCCAGAAACGTGGCGAACCGCGCCAGGTCCCCCGTGGTCGACCAGAGCTGGCCGGCCGGTGCCATCCTGCCCAAGTCCTCCAGCGGCTCCGGCAGCATCGCGTCCGCCCACGGATGCACGGCCCACCCGCCGGCATGCGGAGCCTGCGGCTGCGTGCTTGTACGGTGCAGTCCGAGCGGCTCGAGGATCTCGCTGCGCAGTGCCTCCTCCCAGGGAGCGCCTCGCAGTTCCTCCACCAGCGCACCGAGCACGGTGTAGCCGGGGTTGGAGTAGTGATGCCGTCGGCCGACGGGGTGCAGAAGGGGCTGCTCGCCGAGTACATCGCTCAGTTCCGGGCGCAGGGTGCCCGGCGTCCGTTCCCACCAGGGCCCGGGCGACTCTGCCGCCAACCCCGCGGTGTGCGCAAGCAGTTCGGCGATCGTCGCCTCGCCCGCGCCGGTGCCGGGCAAGTGCTTCTCCAGTGGGTCACCGAGGTCGAGCAGGCCCTCGTCGCGCAGCCGCATCACCAGGACGGCGGTGAAGGTCTTGGTGATGGACCCGATTCTGTACTGCACGTTCTCGTCCGGCCCGTGCCCGTCCACCGAGGTCCGCGCCCCGTGCCACACGGCCTGTCCGCCGCGCACCACGGTCGCGACCAGCGACGGCGCCCGCCCTTCGGCCTGGGCGACGGCGATCCGGTGCAGCAGGGCACGGCGCGTTCCGGGGAGCAGCTCTTCCTGAGATGACGTCATGCGCCCAGTTCATCCGCTGAGACGGCAGACGTCGAGTTCATTTGGCCGAGCGGAAGCCGTCCTGCCCGGGCCGGCTTCCGGATCAGGTCTGAGCCATGTCCACGAAGCGGGAGTAGTGCCCCTGGAAGGCAACCGTGATGGTGGCCGTGGGGCCGTTACGGTGCTTGGCCACGATCAGATCGGCCTCGCCCGCGCGGGGGGACTCCTTCTCGTAGGCGTCCTCGCGGTGCAGCAGGATGACCATGTCGGCGTCCTGCTCGATGGAGCCCGACTCACGCAGGTCGGAGACCATCGGCTTCTTGTCCGTGCGCTGCTCGGGGCCACGGTTGAGCTGGGAGAGCGCGATGACCGGGATCTCCAGCTCCTTGGCGAGCAGCTTGAGGTTCCGGGACATGTCCGAGACCTCCTGCTGACGGCTCTCGGCGCGCTTGGAGCCGCCGGACTGCATCAGCTGGAGGTAGTCGATGACGACCAGCTTCAGGTCGTTGCGCTGCTTCAGGCGCCTGCACTTGGCGCGGATCTCCATCATCGACAGATTGGGGGAGTCGTCGATGTAGAGCGGCGCGTTCGTGACGTCCGGCATGCGGCGGGCGAGCCGGGTCCAGTCCTCGTCGGTCATCGTGCCGGACCGCATGTGGTGCAGGGCGACCCGGGCCTCGGCGGACAGCAGACGCATCGCGATCTCGTTGCGGCCCATCTCGAGGGAGAAGATGACGCTCGGCAGGTTGTGCTTGATCGACGCGGCCCGTGCGAAGTCCAGTGCGAGCGTCGACTTACCCATCGCGGGTCGGGCGGCGATGACGATCATCTGGCCCGGGTGCAGACCGTTCGTCAGCGAGTCGAAGTCGGTGAAGCCGGTGGGCACACCGGTCATCTCACCGCTGCGCGAGCCGATCGCCTCGATCTCGTCGAGAGCGCCCTCCATGATGTCGCCGAGCGGCAGATAGTCCTCACTGGTGCGCTGCTCGGTGACGGCGTAGATCTCGGCCTGGGCGCGGTTGACAATCTCGTCCACATCGCCGTCGGCCGCGTATCCCATCTGCGTGATGCGCGTGCCCGCTTCGACCAAGCGGCGCAGCACCGCCCGCTCATGGACGATCTCCGCGTAGTACTCGGCGTTGGCCGCCGTCGGCACGGTCTGGACGAGACTGTGCAGATACGCGGCCCCGCCCACCTTGTTGATCTCGCCGCGCTTGGTGAGTTCGGCGGCGATGGTGATCGGGTCGGCCGGCTCGCCCTTGGCGTAGACGTCCAGGATCGCCTGGTAGATCGTCTCGTGCGCGGGCTTGTAGAAGTCGTGGCCCTTGAGGATCTCCACGACGTCGGCGATGGCGTCCTTGGACAGCAGCATGCCGCCCAGCACCGACTGTTCGGCGTCCAGGTCCTGCGGCGGCACCCGCTCGAAGGAGGTTCCCCCCTCGTCCCAGGAAGCGTTTTCCCGGCCCCGGTCGTGCTGTTCGTCACGGCCCCGGCCGCCGCCACCGGATCGACGGGAGGCCGGCAGACGATCACTGGGTCCGGCATCGGCCCACGGGTCGTCCAAGGGCTCGGAAATGCTCACCGAGCCACCTCCTCCCGTCCGCACGGCGGACCTCGCCGTGTCCTCTGTTGTACGGCACGACACTGACAAATGAGAGGCCCAACTCCGGTTCCGACGCGTCGGCTTTGTGCCGATTCCCCGGCCGAGGAAGGGATGCTTTCGGGGCCGAGGAAAAGGAGTGGGCGCCGGACAACGGTAGGCCCGTCGGCACCGTCAGCCAATCTGGTTATCCACAGGCCATGTGGACGACGGCCCCGATGCTGTGGAGAACTCGCCGAAACCTGTGCACGACCCGGTGGACAGCCCTGTGAACAAGCCCTCGCCACCGCTCACAAGATCGTGTTGACCTGCACCTTTACCGTCCACCGGCTGTGCAGAAGAAAAACTTCCCTGGTCGGGCCAAGTTCGCTTCGAACGGTGCGCGAAAGGACACACCGCCAGAGGGGAGGTAAGGGGCAGTCACACATTGCATCACTTACCTGTGGACGATTAGATTAGTGCTCATGACACAGGCTCCAGCGATGCCCCAGGCCATCCGACGACGGCACGACAAGGAGATCGTCGCGCTGGCCGTCCCCGCCTTCGGCGCACTCGTCGCCGAGCCGCTCTTCGTCATGGCGGACAGTGCCATCGTGGGGCATCTCGGAACCGCCCAACTCGCCGGTCTCGGTGTCGCCTCAGCCTTGCTCACCACCGCGGTGAGCGTCTTCGTCTTTCTCGCCTACGCCACCACCGCGGCCGTGGCCCGGCGCGTCGGCGCCGGCGATCTGCAAGCCGCAATCCGCCAAGGCATGGACGGCATCTGGCTGGCACTGCTGCTCGGCATCGCCGTCATCGCCGTCGTCCTTCCGCTGGCCCCCGGCATCGTGGATCTCTTCGGTGCCTCCACGACTGCGGCCCCCTACGCCACGACGTATCTGCGCATCTCCTCGCTGGGCATCCCGGCCATGCTGATCGTCCTCGCCGCGACCGGAGTGCTCCGCGGACTGCAGAACACCAGAACCCCGCTCCATGTCGCCGTCGCGGGCTTCGTCACCAACGGCGCCCTCAATGCGGGACTCGTCTACGGCGCCGGGCTCGGCATCGCCGGTTCGGCCTGGGGCACGGTCATCGCCCAGTGCGGCATGGCGGCCGTCTATCTGACCGTGGTCGTACGGGGAGCGCGTCGGCACGGAGCTTCACTACGCCCGGACGCCGCCGGAATCCGAGCCTCGGCGCAGGCAGGCGTTCCACTCCTGGTCCGCACGCTGTCCCTGCGGGCGATCCTGATGATCGCGACGGCGGTCGCGGCGCATCTGGGCGACGCCGACATCGCTGCCCACCAGATCATCCTGTCCCTGTGGAGTCTGCTGGCCTTCGCTCTCGACGCCATAGCGATCGCGGGACAGGCCATCATCGGACGCTACCTCGGTGCGAACCACGCCCAAGGAGCGCATGAGGCCTGCCGTCGCATGGTCCAGTGGGGCGTCTCGACCGGTGTGCTCCTCGGTCTGCTCGTGGTGGCCGCCCGTCCGCTGTTCCTGCCACTGTTCACCAACGACCCGGTGGTCAAGGACGCGGCGCTGCCCGCACTGCTGATGGTGGCGCTCTCGCAACCCGTCTGCGGGATCGTCTTCGTGCTGGACGGAGTCCTCGTGGGCGCCGGCGACGGGCCGTACCTGGCCGGTGCCATGGTCGTCACCCTCGCGGTGTTCGCTCCGGTCGCCCTGCTCGTCCCCACCCTCGGCGGCGGTCTCACCGCGTTGTGGGCTGCGATGACGCTGATGATGACCATCCGCATGCTGACCCTGTGGCTGCGCACGCGCTCGGGTCGCTGGATCGTCACGGGCGCCACCCGCTGAACGGTATGGGCACCCCCACTGCACGAGTACCACCCACGGAAGGGATCGGCAGGGTCACACCGTCCCGGTTTCACGTGAAACATGCCGCACCCTACGCGCAGAGCATTCCGGCACCGCACACGAAGAGGGGCCGCCCCGCAAGGGACGGCCCCTCTCTCAGCTGCTCAAGCCGAGCGCAGCGTTACGCCGCGACAACCTCGATGTTGACCTTGGCGGCAACCTCGGGGTGCAGACGCACGGACGTCTCGTGGGCGCCCAGGGTCTTGATCGGCGCAACGAGCTCGATGCGGCGCTTGTCGACCTCGGGACCACCGGCGGCCTTGATCGCCGAGGCGATGTCGGCCGGGGTGACGGAACCGAAAAGACGGCCGGCGTCGCCGGAGCGAACGGCCAGACGGACCTTCACGCCCTCGAGCTGGGCCTTGACAGCGTTGGCCTGCTCGATGGTCTGGATCTCGTGGATCTTGCGGGCGCGGCGGATCTGCTCGACGTCCTTCTCGCCACCCTTGGTCCAGCGGATAGCGAACTTCCGCGGGATCAGGTAGTTGCGAGCGTAGCCGTCCTTGACGTCGACGACGTCGCCAGCGGCGCCGAGGCCGGAGACCTCGTGGGTGAGGATGATCTTCATGAGTCGGTCACCCTTCCCTTAGCGCGCGGTGGACGTGTAGGGCAGCAGCGCCATCTCACGGCTGTTCTTCACGGCCGTGGCGACGTCACGCTGGTGCTGCGTGCAGTTGCCGGTCACGCGGCGGGCACGGATCTTGCCGCGGTCGGAAATGAACTTCCGCAGCATGTTCGTGTCCTTGTAGTCCACGTACGTGACCTTGTCCTTGCAGAAAGCGCAGACCTTCTTCTTCGGCTTGCGCACAGGCGGCTTCGCCATGGTGTTTCTCCTGTGTGATCAAGAAGTTTGGGGTACGGCCCGCCCTTGGTCCGAGGACCTAGAAGGGGGGCTCGTCCGAGTAGCCGCCACCGCCGCCGGAGCCACCGCCCCAGCCGCCGCCACCCTGGTTGCCACCGGCGGGAGCGCCGGTCGCCCACGGGTCGTCGGCCGGAGCGCCGCCGCCCTGCTGGCCGCCACCGGGGCCTGAGCCCCAGCCGCCGCCCTGCTGGGCACCACCGCCGCCGTAACCGCCCTGGCCACCGCGAGCGCCACCGGCGGTCTTGGTGACCTTGGCCGTGGCGTTGCGCAGGCTGGGGCCGACTTCCTCGACGTCCAGCTCGTAGACCGTGCGCTTGACGCCCTCACGGTCCTCGTAGGACCGCTGCTTCAGCCGGCCCTGCACGATGACGCGCATGCCTCGCTGGAGCGACTCGGCGACGTTCTCCGCCGCCTGACGCCAGACCGAGCAGGTCAGGAAGAGGCTCTCGCCGTCCTTCCACTCGTTCGTCTGGCGGTCGAAGGTGCGGGGAGTGGACGCGACGCGGAACTTCGCGACCGCCGCACCGGACGGGGTGAAGCGCAGCTCGGGGTCGTCGACAAGATTGCCGATGACCGTGATGACGGTCTCGCCTGCCATGGGGAACCTCTCGGCGGGTTTGCTCTGGCTGCTTGCTTGCTACTCGAATCCCGAGATCAGCTGAGCGGAAGGGCTCAGTGGGTCTCGGGGCGGAGGACCTTGGTCCGGAGGACCGACTCGTTCAGGTTCATCTGGCGGTCGAGCTCCTTGACGACCGCAGGCTCGGCCTGCAGGTCGATGACCGAGTAGATGCCCTCGGGCTTCTTCTTGATCTCGTAGGCGAGACGACGACGGCCCCAGGTGTCGACCTTCTCAACCTTGCCGCCACCGTCACGGACGACGGACAGGAAGTTCTCGATCAGCGGGGAGACCGCACGCTCCTCGAGATCGGGGTCGAGGATGACCATCACCTCGTAGTGACGCATGTGGAACCCACCTCCTTTGGACTCAGCGGCCACGGTCGTTCCGTGGCAGGAGGGTTGTGATGCGTACGCAACGGTATCGGCCGCCACTGACAATCGGGGGCCTCTGAGGGATCCCGCAGTGTTACCTGGGCAGGCATGGGCAGACACCAGTGCAGACGGTACAGACTACCCGCACACCCGCTTCCGGTTGAAATCCGCCCGTGAGGGCCGTCACCCTGTACACGTCGGGTGTGTACGGCGCTACTGTGCGCCGCCTTCCGCAGGAGGTGCTCATGGCACAGGCATTGCATCCCAACGTCGCCGGTTCGCTCTTCGCCACGGACGGCAAGCGCCGTCCGCTCCAGGACGCCCTGATGGGGGTCACGCTCGTCCTCGGCGTCATCTCCTTCATCACGTCCTTCTTCCACGGCCTGCACCTGCTGTCCTCCTGGACGGGGCTGGTGGGCCTTGTCATCGGCATCTACGGACAGTGGATCTCGGTGACCACGCGGGAGCGCTTCGGGCTCGTGGTGGGTATGGGCGCCTCGGGAGTCGGCTTCCTCATCAGCATGGCGAACGGCGGACTGTTCGGCGGCCTCTTCTAAGCCGTACGCCCGGTCGGGGCGCTCGCACGGCGCAGTAGGCTTCGGCGCGAGAGCCGGAGCCCCTGTACCCATGGGGACACACCAGCCCGAGGAGCGCCCCGACATGAGCCTGACCCTGAGGACCATCAGCCGCGAGCAACATCTGGCCTACATCCAGAGCCTGCCGGCGGCGAGCCACATGCAGGTCCCGGCCTGGGCCGATGTGAAGGCGGAGTGGCGTTCGGAGAACCTCGGCTGGTTCGACGAGCGCACCGGCGAGCTGGTCGGCGTGGGCCTGGTCCTCTACCGCCAGCTGCCCAAGATCAAGCGCTACCTCGCCTATCTCCCCGAGGGCCCGGTCATCAACTGGTTCGCGCCGAACCTGGACGACTGGATCCAGCCGATGCTGGCGCACCTGAAGCAGCAGGGTGCCTTCTCCGTGAAGATGGGCCCGCCGGTGATCATCCGGCGCTGGAACGCGGAGACCATCAAGAAGGGCATCCAGGACCAGGACGTCAAGCGTCTGCGTGACCTGGAGGCCGACTTCATCGAGCCGCGCGCCTTCGAGGTGGCGGACAAGCTGCGCCGTATGGGCTGGCAGCAGGGCGAGGACGGCGGTGCCGGCTTCGGTGACGTGCAGCCCCGCTACGTCTTCCAGGTTCCGCTAGCGAACCGTTCCCTGGAAGAGGTCCACAAGAACTTCAACCAGCTGTGGCGGCGCAACATCAAGAAGGCCGAGAAGGCCGGCGTCGAGGTCGTACAGGGCGGTTACCAGGACCTGGCCGAGTGGCAGCGGCTGTACGAGATCACCGCTGTGCGCGACCACTTCCGGCCCCGCCCGCTGTCGTACTTCCAGCGCATGTGGACGGCCCTCAACACCGAGGACCCGAACCGGATGCGGCTGTACTTCGCCCGCCACAACGGCGTGAACCTGTCCGCGGCGACGATGCTGATCGTCGGCGGGCACGTCTGGTACTCCTACGGCGCCTCCGACAACATCGGCCGTGAGGTCCGGCCCTCGAACGCGATGCAGTGGCGGATGCTGCGCGACGCCTACGCGCTCGGCGGCACCGTCTACGACCTGCGCGGCATCTCCGACTCGCTGGACGAGACGGACCACCTCTTCGGCCTGATCCAGTTCAAGGTCGGCACCGGCGGTCAGGCCGCGGAGTACCTCGGTGAATGGGACTTCCCGCTCAACAAGCTGCTCCACAAGGCGCTCGACATCTACATGTCGCGACGCTGAGCCGCGGGCGTTTGATTCCATAGGCTTCACAGCGTTCACCCCTCTGACACACCGCAGCCACGAGAAAGGTTCCGGGTCCGGCCATGGCGCTCACGCTCTACGTCGACACCGCGCGCTGGCGGGCGCACCACAAGCACGTGCACGAGCAGTTCCCGGGCCTAGTCCCGGTCTGCAAGGGCAACGGCTACGGCTTCGGGCACGAACGGCTGGCGGAGGAGGCCACGCGACTGGGCGCGGACCTGCTCGCCGTCGGCACGACCTACGAGGCCGCGCGTATCAAGGACTTCTTCGGCGGTGACCTGCTGGTGCTGACGCCGTACCGGCGCGGCGAGGAGCCCGTGCCGCTGCCCGACCGGGTGGTGCGCTCGGTGTCATCGGTCGACGGCGTGTACGGCCTCGTCGGCGCACGCGTCGTCATCGAGGTGATGTCCTCGATGAAGCGGCACGGCATCAGCGAGCAGGACCTGCCCCAGCTGCACCAGGCCATAGAGAACGTCCGGCTGGAGGGTTTCGCCATCCATCTGCCGCTGGACCGCACCGACGGCTCGGACGCCGTCGAGGAGGTCATCGGCTGGATGGACCGGCTGCGTGCGGCCCGACTGCCGCTGCACACGATGTTCGTCAGCCACCTCAAGGCCGATGAACTCATCCGGCTCCAGCAGCAGTTCCCGCAGACCCGGTTCCGCGCCCGCATCGGCACGCGGCTGTGGCTGGGGGACCACGAGGCCACCGAGTACCGCGGTGCCGTCCTGGACGTCACGCGTGTAGCCAAGGGCGACCGGTTCGGCTACCGGCAGCAGAAGGCGGCCTCCGACGGCTATCTGGTGGTCGTGGCGGGCGGCACGTCCCACGGCGTGGGCCTGGAGGCCCCGAAGGCCCTGCACGGCGTCATGCCGCGCGCCAAGGGCGTTGCACGGGCCGGCCTCGCCACGGTCAACCGGAACCTTTCTCCCTTCGTGTGGGGCGGCAAGCAGCGCTGGTTCGCCGAGCCGCCGCACATGCAGGTGTCGATCCTGTTCGTCCCCTCGGACGCCCCGGAACCGAAGGTCGGCGACGAACTGGTGGCCCATCTGCGGCACACCACCACGCAGTTCGACCGCCTCGTGGACCGCTGAGCCCGGCCAGGACAGCGCCCGGCCCAGGACAGCGAGAAGGCCGTACACGCTCCCCGCGTGTACGGCCTTCTTCATGCCTCTCCGACGATGCGTTCGCTCACAGCGAACGGCCCCCGGAGGACGGCCGCTCCGGCATCCCCCAGTCCACCTGAGGTCCTTCGAAGTGGGCGGCATGCCGCGGCGGATGAGCTGCCGCGCCGAGCACGAAGACGTCCCGCGCGCCGTCGAGCACACCGCCCGAGGGGTCGTCATCACCCGATCGGCGCACCATGTCCCGCTCCGGCAGGAGGATGTCCCGTACGACGACGGCGCACAGGTAGAGCGTGCCCACCAGGTGCAGCACGATCGACCAGTGGTAGCCGAGCGTCGGCAGCCCCTTGTGGGCGTCGCCGCTGGTGGTGTAGGCGAGGTACATCCAGATGCCCAGGAAGTACGCCACCTCGCAGGCCTGCCAGATCAGGAAGTCGCGCCACTTGGGCCGGGCGAGGGCCGCCAGCGGCACCAGCCACAGGACATACTGCGGGGAGTAGACCTTGTTGGTGAGGATGAAGGCCGCCACCAACAGAAAGGCCAGCTGGGCGAAGCGTGGTCGGCGTGGCGCGGTGAACGTGAGCGCGGCGATGCCGAGGAAGGCGAGCACCACCAGCACCATCGCGGCGGCGTTCACAAAGCCCGTGGAGGGCGGGTTGCTGGAGTTCTGCGCCCAGATCAGCCAGAACGAGCCGAAGTCGACGCCTCGTTCCTGGCTGAACGTGTAGAACTTCGACCAGCCCTGGAAGGCGAAGACCATCACCGGCAGGTTCACCACGACCCAGGCGATCACTGTGCCGCCCACGGCCTGGGCGTACTCCCGCCACTTTCCGGCCCGCCAGCACAACACGAGCAGCGGGCCCAGCAGGAACACGGGGTAGAGCTTGGCGGCCGTGGCAAGGCCCAGGAGGACGCCGAAGGCAACGGGACGGCTCCTGGACCACATCAGCATCGCGGCGGCCGTGAGCGCCACCGCCAGCAGGTCCCAGTTGATGGTCGCGGTGAGCATGAAGGCGGGCGCCAGGGCGACCAGCAGGCCGTCCCAGGGGCGTCGACGGTGCGTGCGGGCCACGCAGACGGCGATGACGGCCGCGCACACCAGCAGCATCCCGGCGTTGACGAACCAGTACCACTGCTCCTGGTACTGGATGGTGCCACTGTGTGGGGTCAGCCAGGACGCCACCTCCATGAACACGCCGGTCAGTACCGGGTATTCGAGGTAGCCCATGCCGCCGGACATGTCGTCCGGAAGTCTGTCGAAGTACGGCACGAGGTGGTCGGCGAACCCACGGCCCTGGTAGAGGTGCGGGATGTCCGAGTAGCAGGCCTTCGTGTACTGACTGCTCGCGCCGAAGAACCAGGCGCTGTGGTAGCAGGGCGCCTTCTGGACCAGGCCGAGGGCGAACATGCCGATCGCCACGAGCGCGACAACCCGGACGGGGGTCCACCAGGAGGTCCCGAGCAGGGCGCGTCGCCCCAGGGGACCGCCGATCAGCTCACTGCCGGCCCGGGCGATCTCGTCCTCACTGGTCGGCTGCACCACCTCTGCCGTGGCGGGCCGCGCGGACTCGGGTTCGTGCATGCTCACGGGCGTCATCTCTGCACTGGGCATGGGCCACATCCTGCCGTACCTGTCTAGGAAAACACCGAGGGCCGCCGCACCTGGTGGGTGCGACGGCCCATGTTTCACGTGAAACACGCTTGGCGGTCTTCGGCCGCCAGTCGGTCAGGCGCGGTGGCTAGCCGGCCGGACCGCCGAAAATGCCTCCGTTGCCGTTGCCCCGGGTGTTGCCTCCGGTCCCGGATGTATCCGTGACGGTGGGCGTCGGCGAGGTGCCACCGTCGGTGCCACCCGTGTCCGTGCCTCCGGTGGTGTTGCACTTCCAGCTCCAGCCGTTGCAGGTCTGGCTCGCCGACGGCGAGGGCGACGTGGACGGCGCGCTGGCCGACGGGCTCGGCGACGGGCTCGTCGTCTGGCTCTGGCTGGCCGAAGGGGTTGGCGTCGGGCTCGGGTCGGCGTTGAGCACCTTGCCGATGGGCTGCGGAGCCGGGAAGTTCACGACCGGCGTATTGGCCAGGGCCTCGGCCATGTAGTCGTGCCAGATCTCGGCCGGGAACGAGGCACCATGGATCTTCTCCTGGCCACCCGTTCCGTACATCTCCAGGAACGTCCGGTTCTTGTTCTTCGCGTTGTCGTCCAAGCGGAACATGCTGATCGCGGTGGACAGCTGCGGGGTGTAGCCGACGAACCACGCGGACTTGTTGCCGTCCGTGGTACCCGTCTTACCGGCGACGTCGCGGCCGGGGAGCTGGGCCTTGGTGCCGGTGCCCTTGTCGACCACGGTCTTCAGCACGTCGGTCACGTTGTCGGCGACCTGCGGGGTGAACGCCTCGGTGGACTTGTCCTGGTGCGTGAAGATCACGCCGTCCTTGTCGCTCACCTTCACGACGGAGTACGGATCACGCTGCTGACCGCTGGCCGCGAACGTGCCGTACGCGGAGGCCATGCGAATGGCGCTGGGGTCCGACGTACCGATCGAGAAGGACGGGTAGTTGGCGCTGGCGAGGCTGCCCTTGAGAATGCCGGCGTCCATGGCACTCTGCTGGACCTTGTCCAGCCCCACGTCCATGCCGAGCTGGACGTAGGCGGAGTTGACCGAGTACTGCATCGCCTCGCGGAGGTCGATCTTGTAGTCCGGCGCCTGCCCGACGGACTCACCGCCGTCGTTGGTCTGCAGCCACTCGTTGCCGTCCTTGTCGGTCCAGACCTTTTTGTTGTACTCCTTGATCTTGAGCTTGTTCTTGCCGCTGTACAGGCTCTTGGGGGAGGCGATCGTCCGCTCGTCCTGGGCCTGTGACTCCGGACCGTCCGGGTTGCGCACGCCCCACTTCATGGCCGCCGCCAGCACGAACGGCTTGAACGTCGAACCCACCTGGGCACCGGTCGAGTCGGCGTTGTCGGTGAAGTGCTTTGTTGCGTCCTCACCGCCGTAGATGGCCTTGATGGCGCCCGAGGTCGGGTCCACGGAAGCCCCGCCGAACTGGACGTAGGTGTCCGTCTTGGGCCGCTGCTTGGGTTTGATGTTCGCCTTCTGGACGTTCTTCACGGCGGCTTCCAGCGCGTTGACCTTCTTCTTGTCGAAGGTCGTGTAGATCTGGTAGCCGCCCTTCTGAAGATCGTCCGCGGTGATGTGCGTCGCCGGGTTGTTGACCAGGTACGCCTTGGCCAGGTCGACGAGATAGCCGATCTGGCCCCCCAGCTGGCCGTTCGCCCGGGGATTCTGGATCTTGGGGAGGGTCGTGTACTTGGCGCGCTCCGCAGGGCTCAGGTGGCCGTACTTGACCATCTTGTCCAAGGTGTCCTGCATCTGTGCCAGGGCCCGCCTGCTGTTGGCCTCCGGAGTCGCGGAGGGGTCGAGGGAGGTCGCACCCGCCGGGTCGTAGTACGTCGCGCCCTTGACCATCGCCGCGAGGAAGGCACACTCACCCGGGTCCAGCTTCGTCGCGTCCTTGTTGAAGTACGCTCGGGACGCGGCCTGGAGCCCGTAAGCCCCGCGGCCGAAGTACGTCGTGTTGAGGTAGCCCTCCATGATCTTGTCCTTGGGGACCTGGGATCCCACCTTGATCGCGACGAAGATCTCCTTGAACTTCCGGGTCAACGTCTGTGCCTGGTCGTTCAGCATCGCGTTCTTGACGTACTGCTGGGTGATGGTCGAGCCACCCTGTGTCTGACCGCCGCGGGCCATGTTCAGGACGGCACGCGCGATACCCTTCGGGTCGATACCGCTGTCGGTCTCGAAGGTCTTGTTCTCCTGCGAGATGACGGCGTAGCGCATCTCCTTGGGGATGCTGGCGTAGCTCATGTTCTGGCGGTTGATCTCACCGCCGGTCGCGACCATCACCGAGCCGTCGGCCCAGTAGAAGACATTGTTCTGTGCCTTGGCGACCGCGGCCTCGTCGGGAACGGTCACCATCGCGTACGCGATGCCCGCCACCGCCACCAGGCTGCCGACGAAGCTGATGAACAGCCCGGAGACGAGCTTCCAGGAGGGCACCCAGCGGCGCCAGCCGTACTTTCCGGCGCGGGGATAGTCGATCAGCCGCTTCCTGCCAGGAGCGGTCGATGCACGCCCTCTGCCGCGCCCGGGACCGGTCGGGCCGCCAGGAGCGCCGCGCCGGCCGCCGGGACCGGCGTTGTCAGCGCCTCTGCGGCGGCTGCCTCTCTGCGCCGCCCGGCGGGCCTCGGCACGGCCGCCGTAGGAACGCTCCTCACCTCCCGGACCGCTGGAACCCGACCCATAGGAACTGGACCCATAGGAGTCGGCTGGCGATCCGGTGGCGCCTCGCGGTGCCGCACGGCGACCGGAGGACGAACCGGACTGGCCGCGTCGGGCCGCGGCACGTCCGCCTCCCTGCGGCTGCGGCGGTTTGCGACGGTGCTCGCTCATCGAACGATTACTCCTCGGGCAGGCGCACCCTTGCGCGCCTGGAACGGCGGCTGGTTTCCGGTCCCCCCGAAGTACGGATGTGGTCGGTCCTGCATTCACCCGTACTGCACCAGGGACGACGACGCTCCCCGGGCGTCACTTGGTTCCCGGTGGATTGCATGCCGCACAGACTACGCACCACCAAAACCCGCCGAGCCCTGAAGTTCACCCCAAACCAGGCAACCCGCACCGTATGAATCGGTGATGTGATCCCGTTCACCACCGCCCCTCTTGTCCCGCGCGGACGGCCGTTCTATCGTCGTGATGTATCGAGTCGATACATCAGCGCGACATAAAGACGCTGAGAGGCACTGCGAGACCCGCATGAGCGATCAGCGGGACCGAGAGGAGGCGACGATGAGCCGACGTTCCGGCATCCTCGAGTTCGCCGTGCTCGGCCTGCTGCGCGAGTCCCCGATGCACGGCTATGAGCTGCGCAAACGACTCAACACGTCCCTGGGTGTGTTCCGGGCGTTCAGCTACGGGACCCTGTATCCCTGTCTCAAGACGCTGGTCGCCAACGGCTGGTTGATCGAGGAACCGGGCAGCACCCACGAGGACGCCGTTTCTCTCGCCGGACGCCGAGCGAAGATCGTGTACCGATTGACGGCAGAAGGTAAGGAGCACTTCGAGCAGCTGCTCTCGCAGACCGGCCCCGACGCGTACGAGGACGAGCACTTCGCCGCACGGTTCGCCTTCTTCGGGCAGACCTCGCGCGATGTGCGCATGCGCGTGCTGGAGGGCCGGCGCAGCCGCCTGGAGGAGCGCCTGGAGAAGATGCGCGCCTCGCTGGCGCGCACCCGGGAGCGCCTCGACGACTACACACTCGAGCTCCAGCGCCACGGGATGGAGTCCGTGGAGCGCGAAGTGCGCTGGCTGAACGAGCTCATCGAGAGCGAGCGGGCCGGGCGGGATCTGAAGGGTTCCGCGTCCGGGGGGTCCGCTCAGCAGGACACCACCACTGGATCGACGGGCGGCCTGCCCCGTCGCGGGGACACCCCTCGCACGGATACGCCCGGCGACACCGCCACGTGAGACCCACTCAGGGCCTCACTCGTACACACAGGGAGCAACCGGAATGGGTTCGGTTCGCGTAGCCATCGTCGGCGTGGGCAACTGCGCCGCGTCGCTGGTGCAGGGAGTCGAGTACTACAAGGACGCCGACCCGGCGTCGAAGGTCCCCGGCCTGATGCACGTGCAGTTCGGTGACTACCACGTGCGCGACATCGAGTTCGTCGCCGCGTTCGACGTCGACGCCAAGAAGGTCGGCCTCGACCTCGCGGACGCGATCGGCGCCTCCGAGAACAACACCATCAAGATCTGCGACGTGCCCAGCACCGGGGTCACCGTGCAGCGCGGCCACACCCTCGACGGCCTCGGCAAGTACTACCGCCAGACCATCGAGGAGTCCGACGCCGCGCCGGTCGACGTCGTCCAGGTCCTGAAGGACAAGCAGGTCGACGTCCTGGTCTGCTACCTGCCGGTGGGCTCCGAGGACGCGGCGAAGTTCTACGCCCAGTGCGCCATCGACGCCAAGGTCGCCTTCGTCAACGCCCTCCCGGTCTTCATCGCCGGCACCAAGGAGTGGGCGGACAAGTTCACCGAGGCCGGTGTGCCGATCGTCGGTGACGACATCAAGTCCCAGGTCGGCGCCACCATCACGCACCGCGTCATGGCCAAGCTGTTCGAGGACCGCGGTGTCATCCTCGACCGCACGATGCAGCTGAACGTCGGCGGCAACATGGACTTCAAGAACATGCTCGAGCGCGAGCGCCTGGAGTCCAAGAAGATCTCCAAGACGCAGGCCGTCACCTCCCAGATCCCCGACCGGGACCTCGGCGAGAAGAACGTCCACATCGGCCCGTCCGACTACGTGGCCTGGCTGGACGACCGCAAGTGGGCCTACGTCCGCCTCGAGGGCCGCGCCTTCGGTGACGTCCCGCTGAACCTGGAGTACAAGCTCGAGGTCTGGGACTCCCCGAACTCCGCGGGTGTCATCATCGACGCCCTGCGCGCCGCGAAGATCGCCAAGGACCGCGGCATCGGCGGCCCGATCCTGTCGGCGTCCTCCTACTTCATGAAGTCCCCGCCGGTCCAGTACTTCGACGACGAGGCCCGCGAGAACGTCGAGAAGTTCATCCGCGGCGAGGTCGAGCGCTAGAACGCCCCACGGCGCATCGCTCGCACCAGAACGCTCCTGCCAGGGCTGTGAAGGTCCCCGGGTTCCCTGACCCGGGGACCTTCCACATGTGTGAGGCTGTGCTCCATGCCCGTCGTCCGTGACCTGCGCGTCCTGTTGCGCCTGCGGTACTTCCGACGTCTGCTCTCCATCCGCCTCCTGTCCCAGGGCGCCGACGGCGTCTACCAGGTCGCGCTCGCCGCGTACGTCGTCTTCTCACCGGAGAAACAGACCTCGGCCACCGCCATCGCCTCGGCGATGGCCGTCCTGCTGCTCCCCTATTCGCTGGTCGGCCCGTTCGCGGGCGTCCTGCTGGACCGCTGGCGCCGTCGGCAGGTCTTCCTCTACGGCAATCTGCTGCGCGCCCTGCTGGCCGCGGTCACCGCCGTGCTGATGGTCAGTCATGTCCCGGACTGGCTCTTCTACGTCTCGGCGCTGTGTGTCACGGCCGTCAACCGCTTCATCCTCGCCGGGCTGTCCGCGTCCCTGCCCCGCGTGGTGGACGCCGAGCGTCTTCTGCTCGCCAACTCCCTGTCCCCGACCGCCGGAACACTCGCGGCGACCGCGGGTGGCGGTCTCGCCTTCGCCGTACGGCTCGTGGCGTCCGACTCCGACGCGGCGGTTGTGCTCCTCGGCGCCTTCCTCTATCTGTGCGCCGGCCTGACATCCCTGACCATGCCTCGCGCGCTCCTCGGTCCCGACCGGCAGCCGGTACGGCCGCGCATGGGCACCGCCCTCGCCGAGACGGCACGCGAACTCCTGGCGGCCGTCCGGCATCTGGCCGCACCGCAGCGCAGGGAAGCCGCATGGGCGCTGGCCGCGATGACGCTGATGCGCTTCTGCTACGGCGCGCTCCTCGTCCTTCTGCTGATGCTGTGCCGCTACGCCCTCTCCGCGAGTCCCGAGGGCGGCCTTCGGCTGCTCGGCCTCGCGCTGGCGCTGTCGGGTGCGGGATTCTTCGCGGCGGCCGCGATCACGCCGTGGGCGGCGGGACGCCTCAGACCCGGGCGCTGGATCGTGGTGTGCTCGGGCGCCGCCAGCGTACTGGAGCCCGCCCTCGGCCTCCCGTTCGCCACCGGGCCCCTCCTGGTCGCGGCCTTCGTCCTGGGACTGATCACCCAGGGCGCGAAGATCGCCACGGACACGATCGTCCAGGCCGCCGTCGACGACGGCTTCCGCGGCCGGATCTTCTCCGTGTACGACGTGCTGTTCAATGTGGCCTTCGTCGGAGCGGCCGGAGTAGCGGCCCTGATGCTGCCGCCGGACGGACGCACGGCAACGCTGGTCGTCACAGTCGCCGTCATCTACGGCACAGTTGCTGGGGCTATGGCCCGCTTTGAACACCGGTGAGTGTCACATCAAAGCCACAGAGTCCCCCTGGGCTACAGGAGTGTCAGTAGTGCCCGGTAACTTACGTGCGTCTTATGCGCCACTTATGTGCGCTGCTCGCCAACTCTCTTAGGGGGACCACCAAGTGACGACTCCGCCGCCCCAGGGCCAGTACCCGTACGCGCCGGGGCAGCAGCCGTACGGCCAGCCCCAGCCGCAGGCCCCGTACCCGCCCCAGGGCGGCTACCCGCAGCAGCCGGGCCAGCCTGGCTTCCCCCAGCAGGGCACGGCACCGTACGCACCGGTGCCACCTCAGCGGCCGAAGCGCAACGTCAAGCTGTACGTGCGCATAGCCATCATCGTCGTCGGCCTTATCGCGGCGGCCGGCGGCTACCTCGGCAGCCACAGCGACGACACCCAGAAGCTGGCTGTCGGCGACTGCCTGACGAACAAGGGAACCGCCAAGGACCCGAACATCGAGCAGCTGGACTGCAGCGATCCGAAGGCGGACTACAAGGTACTCAAGAAGGACGGCAGCACCAGCATCGCCATGCTCGCCTGCCAGTCGGTCCAGGGAACGACCGCCGCCATCTCGTGGCGAGAAGGCAGCGACTCATTCGTTCTCTGCCTGGGAGACAACAAGAAGTAGCGCTTGAACGCGCGGAGGGGCGATGTTTCACGTGAAACATCGCCCCTCCGCGCGTTCTGATCCAGGCGGTGTGTTTCACGTGAAACATGGCACCGCCTGGCCCGTCAGAGATCAGTTCTGCTCGGCCCACCAGTCCTTGAGAGCCGCCACCGCCGCGTCGTACCCCATCGGTCCGTTCTCCAGGCGCAGCTCCAGCATGTGCTTGTACGCCTTACCGACGACGGGGCCGGGGCCGACCCCCAGGATCTCCATGATCTGGTTGCCGTCGAGATCCGGGCGGATCGCGTCCAGCTCCTCCTGCTCCTGCAGCTGGGCGATGCGCTCCTCCAGGCCGTCGTAGGCCCGGGACAGCGCGGCCGCCTTGCGCTTGTTGCGGGTGGTGCAGTCGGAACGGGTCAGCTTGTGCAGGCGGTCCAGCAGCGGGCCCGCGTCGCGGACATAGCGGCGCACGGCCGAGTCCGTCCACTCCCCGGTGCCGTAGCCGTGGAAGCGCAGGTGGAGCTCGACCAGCCGTGAGACGTCCTTCACGAGCTCGTTGGAGTACTTCAAGGCCGTCATGCGCTTCTTGGTCATCTTGGCTCCGACCACCTCGTGGTGGTGGAAGGAGACCCGACCGTCCTTCTCGAAGCGGCGCGTACGCGGCTTGCCGATGTCGTGCAGCAGCGCCGCCAGCCGCAGCGTGAGGTCGGGACCGTCCTGCTCCAGGGCGATCGCCTGCTGCAGGACGATCAGCGTGTGCTCGTAGACATCCTTGTGCCGGTGGTGCTCGTCACGTTCCAGGCGCAGCGCCGGCAGTTCGGGCAGCACATGGTCGGCGAGCCCGGTCTCCACGAGCAGGGTCAGCCCCTTGCACGGGTGCGCGGACAGGATCAGCTTGTTCAGCTCGTCCCGGACCCGCTCGGCCGAGACGATCTCAATGCGTCCGGCCATCTCCTTCATCGCGGTGACGACCTCGGGGGCGACCGCGAAGTCCAGCTGGGCGGCGAACCGGGCGGCCCGCATCATGCGCAGCGGATCGTCCGAGAAGGACTCCTCCGGCGTGCCCGGCGTCCGCAGCACACGCGCCGCAAGATCCTCCAGGCCTCCGTGCGGGTCGATGAACTCCTTCGCCGGCAGTGCCACGGCCATCGCGTTGACCGTGAAGTCACGGCGGACCAGATCCTCCTCGATGGAGTCGCCGTACGACACCTCGGGCTTGCGCGAGGTGCGGTCGTAGGCCTCCGACCGGTAGGTGGTGACCTCGATCTGGTAGCCGTCCTTCTGCGCGCCGACGGTACCGAAGGCGATACCGACCTCCCAGACGGCGTCCGCCCACGGACGGACGATCTTCAGAACGTCCTCGGGGCGAGCGTCGGTCGTGAAGTCCAGGTCGTTGCCGAGCCGGCCGAGCAGCGCGTCCCGCACCGACCCGCCGACCAGGGCGAGGGAGAACCCGGCCGCCTGGAATCGGCGGGCGAGATCGTCGGCAACGGGGGCCACCCGCAGCAGCTCGGCGACCGCGCGCTGCTGCGCCTGGCTCAGGGCAGAGGGAGTGTCTTCGTTGGGGTTCGGCACAACAGAAGAGGGTACGTGCCCCGGCGACCAGGGGCGCCCTCCATTTTCGTCCGGGGCCGACCGGACGAGGACCAAGGGCCGGCCCGGGGAGAGGGGCCGCGGACAGCTGTCGGCATACCGGCGCAAGCGCTGCTCTTACGGCGTACGGAAGCTCTCCCCTCGATACTGGATATAGAGGACAGGTCGCCGGGAGTTCTTCGATCTTGTGACGGAGACCGCGGCACTTCCCCTCAGCGCGCATCGTTACCATGCGTGGACGCACATTCCGACGACCACTGACGACGACGAGGGACGGGCGAGCGCGTGGCCGAGGCGGCTGAATTCCAGGGGACCAGTGCCTCACCTGCCCGCCGGTGGCTGCGACGTGCCGGCGCACTGCTCGCTGGTGCGCCGCTGCTGGCCGGGCTGCTCCAGCTGCCCGCGGCGGCGCCCGCCGCGGCCGCTTCCTCGGACGCGGTGTCCGTCTCCCTGGACTCACTGACCCCCAGCGCCCCCACGGACGGGGACACGCTGACCGTGTCGGGCACCGTGACCAACAACGGCAAGCAGGCCGTCACGGGCGCGCACGTGGGCCTGCAGGTGGGTCCCATGCTGACCACCCGCTCGGCGATCGACTCCGTCGCCCAGAACCCCGACGACCTGTCGGGCGACACGGGCTCCGAGGTCGGCGGCAAGTACGTGGAGAAGTTCGCCAAGCTGTCGCCGGGCGTCGCCGAGCACTTCAGCATCTCCGTCCCCGTGGACAAGCTGGACCTCGGTGACGCCGGCGTGTACGAGTTCGGTGTCTCCCTCTCCGGTCGGACCGCCGCCCAGCCCTGGGACCAGATGCTCGGCATCCAGCGGACGTTCCTGCCGTGGCAGCCGTCCGAGGCCGACACCAAGACGAAGACGACATACCTGTGGCCGCTGATCTCCACGGTCCACATGACGGCCAAGACGGGTGCCGGAGAGCTCCAGACACCGGTGTTCCTCAACGACGACCTGGCCAAGGACCTCGCGCCGGGCGGCCGGCTGGCCCAGATGGTGGAACTGGGCAAGGACCTGGACGTCACCTGGGTGATCGACCCGGACCTGCTGGCCTCCGTGGACGCGATGGCCACCGGCAACTACCGGCTGCCGGGCGACGGTGGCACCACCAAGCCCGGCCCGAAGGATCACCAGGCGCTCGCCAAGCAGTGGCTGGCGAACCTGCAGGACGCGGTGGCGGGCAAGGAGGTCGTCGCGCTGCCCTTCGCCGACCCGGACCTGGCGTCCCTCGCGCACAACGGCACAAGCGTCACCGGCTCCCTCAGCCACCTCAAGGACGCGACCGACGTCGCCGCCACCACGGTCAAGACCGTGCTCCACGTCACGCCGAGCACCGACTTCGCCTGGCCGGTGGAGGGCGCCGTGGACCCGGCGATCATGAAGGTCGCGACCTCCGCCGGGGCCGACCGCGTGATCGCCCGCAGTGACAGCCTCCAGGAGACCGCCGGGCTGCCGTACACGCCCTCAGCCGCCCGCCCGGTCGGCGGCGGCACCACAGCGGTGGTCTCCGACGCCCGGCTGTCCACGGCCTTCGAGGGCGATCTGACGAAGGCGGACACGGCCACGCTCGCGGTGCAGGAGTTCCTGGCGCAGAGCCTCGAGGTGAACGCGCAGACGGACAAGCAGCGCAGCATCGTGGTCGCCCCGCAGCGCATGCCCACCGCGAGCCAGGCCCAGGCGATGGCGGCGGCGCTGAAGGCCCTCCAGGGCGGGAACTGGTCCCAGTCCCAGGACCTCTCCGCCGCGGCCAAGGACAAGCCGGACCCGAACGCCACCACGCGCATCCCGTCGGAGTCCGCCTACCCCTCCTCGCTGCTTTCGCAGGAACTGCCACGGACGGCCTTCGAGCAGATCGCGCGTACCCAGGACAAGCTCGGCAGCTTCCAGGTGATCCTCTCCGACCAGTCCCGCGTCGTCACGCCCTTCGGGCGGGCCATAAACCGTGAGATGTCCACGTCGTGGACCGGCCGGAGCTGGCACGCACAGAGCTACCGCGACGGCGTGGAGGGATGGCTCGACGAGCTGGCCGACCAGGTCAAGCTGATCGACAAGTCGGAGACCAAGCTCTCCGGACGCAGCGCCACCATTCCGGTGACCGTCCAGAACAACCTCGTCCAGCCGGTCGGCCATCTGGTCCTGCGCCTCACCTCGACCATGCCGACGCGTCTGAAGATCGGCGGCAAGGCATACTCCGAGCAGCCGGTGGAGATCTCCGGCGGGCACAGCCAGTCCGTGAAGTTCACCACTTCGGCCAACGCCAACGGCCGGGTCACGGTGATCGCCCAGCTGTACACCGAGGACGGCCAGAAGTACGGCGATCCCGTCAGCTTCGACGTGAAGGTCACCGAGATCACGCCCACGGTGATGCTGGTCATCGGCGGCGGCGTGCTCCTCCTCGTCCTGGCCGGTTTCCGGATGTACACCCAGCGCAAACGGGCATCCGCACGCCAGACGGAGGAGAACGGCACCGACGCGGAAGAGCAGGCCGCCGACGAGCCCGGGAACCCCGACGCCCCCGCGGACCGTCTCCCGGAGGAACCGGAGGATTCCGCCTCTCCCACGAGGGCAGACGACCGGGAGCACCCGAGTGACCCTGCACCGGACACCGCACCGGAAAGCCCCGACCCGTCCGGGACGGGTGAGAGAGTGGACCGTTGAGCGATGTCATGGCCGGTGGGGCCAGGGACGATGAGGTGGGGTAAGCATGAACGCGCCGTACGACGGTGATCGCGGCCAGGGCGCGGCCGGCTCGGGCTACCCCGAGACACCGCCGGAGCCCGGTCAGGTACCGCCGCAGCAACCGGCGGACATGTACCTCCAGGACGCCTACGACCAGGACCCCTACCGGGGGCAGGACCTCGCCGCCCAGGATCCGGTCGCCGAGGCGCTCTACGACCGCGCCGCGCACCCGCCGCCCCCTCAGGGCAGCCACGGGCAGCAGCCGCTCTACGGACAGCCCGCTCAGTCGCCGTACGCGCCCGACCCTCGGGTGTGGGCACAGACGCCGGCACCGGAGCCGGAGGGCGCGGCCCCCTACATGCCGTACGGCGACGACCCGCGCACGACCCAGTTCGTGGGCGTGGACGACCTGGTCACGCACTCGGGCGAGGAGTACCACGAGCCGGACGCCTTCGCGCACCTCTTCAAGGACCAGCAGCAGAGCGGTGGGCACGCGCCCATGGACCCGCCCGGCTACTCCCAGCCGGCCACCGCTCCAGGCACCGGGTACGGTCCCGCCGACCAGTACCCGTCGGCGCCCGGCCAGGGCGCCCAGCAGGACAGCCCGTACGCCGCCGCGGCCTCCTATCCGGCCGCCCCGGGGAACGCGGCGCAGCCGCCCGTGCCCGCCCCGGCCGCGGCGCCGGATCCCGCCGGTCCGTACCAGGACGCGGAACCCGAGCTGGCAGCGGCTCCCGCAGCCTCTGCCGCACCCGCGAAGAAGGGTGGCAAGGCCACCGGGCTGCTGAAGTCCAGTGCCGTGATGGCGGCGGGCACGATGGTCTCCCGCCTCACCGGTTTCATCCGCTCGGCGCTGATCGTCTCGGCGCTCGGCCTCGGCTTCCTCGGCGACTCCTTCCAGGTCGCCTACCAGCTGCCGACGATGATCTACATCCTTACCGTCGGCGGCGGCCTGAACTCGGTCTTCGTGCCGCAACTGGTGCGGTCGATGAAGGAGGACGAGGACGGCGGCGAGGCCTTCGCGAACCGCCTGCTGACCCTGGTGATGGTCGCGCTGGCCGCGCTCACCGGCCTCGCGATGTTCGCCGCGCCGCTCCTGGTGCGGGCCCTGTCGCCCACCATCGCCGGCAACCCGGCCGCCAACGACGTGGCGGTCACCTTCACCCGCTACTTCCTGCCCTCGATCTTCTTCATGGGCATCCACGTGGTGATGGGTCAGATCCTCAACGCCCGCGGCAAGTTCGGCGCGATGATGTGGACCCCGGTCCTGAACAACATCGTCATCATCGTGTCGCTCGGCATGTTCATCTGGGTCTACGGCACCGCCTCCCACTCCCACATGAAGGTCGAGAACATCCCGGCGGAGGGCCAGCGGCTGCTCGGGATCGGTGTGCTGCTCGGTCTGGTCGTCCAGGCGCTGGCGATGATCCCGTACCTGCGCGAGACGGGCTTCCGGATCCGGCTGCGGTTCGACTGGCGCGGCCACGGCCTGGGCAAGGCCGCGATGCTCGCCAAGTGGACGGTCCTGTTCGTCCTGGCCAACCAGGCGGGCGCCATGATCGTCACCCAGCTGTCCACCGCCGCGGGCAAGGACTCCGACATCAAGGGCACCGGTTTCGCCGCCTACGCCAACGCCCAGCTGATCTGGGGCCTGCCGCAGGCCATCATCACGGTCTCCCTAATGGCCGCGCTGCTGCCGCGCATCTCGCGTTCGGCCGCCGAGGGCGACGTCGGCGCCGTCCGCGATGACATCTCCCAGGGCCTGCGGACCACCGCGGTCGCCATCGTGCCGATCGCCTTCGGCTTCCTCGCCCTCGGCATTCCGATGTGCACGCTGATCTTCGGCTCCGCAGGCACCGACTCGGCCACCAACATGGGCTACATGCTGATGGCCTTCGGCCTCGGCCTGATCCCGTACTCGGTGCAGTACGTCGTCCTGCGGGCCTTCTACGCATACGAGGACACCCGCACGCCCTTCTACAACACCGTCATCGTCGCCGTCGTCAACGCGGGCGCCTCGGCGCTCTGCTACTTCCTGCTGCCCGCCCGCTGGGCGGTCGCGGGCATGGCAGCCGCGTACGGCCTGGCCTACGCGATCGGTGTGGGCGTCGCCTGGCGGCGGCTGCGCAAGCGGCTCGGCGGTGACCTGGACGGCGCCCGGGTGATGCGGACGTACGCGCGCCTGTGCCTCGCCTCGGTGCCGGCCGCCCTGCTCAGCGGCGCGGCCTGCTACGGCATCGGGCACACCCTCGGCCAGGGCGTCGTCGGCTCCTTCGCCGCGCTGATCGCCGGTGGTGCCGTCCTGCTCGGCATGTTTTTCGTCGCCGCCCGCCGGATGCGCATCGAGGAACTCAATTCGCTCGTGGGCATGGTCCGCGGGCGTCTGGGCCGCTGAGGCGGGGGTAGGCGCACAACCATCGTCCGCCGCCGTGTGTCGTGCATAGCGGCGGACTGTGGGCACAATTGGTTTCGGCGTCGGACAGCGTGCAACGGATGGGGAGGCAGGGACGACGGTGGCGGAACGGAGCACAGCTGCCGTCGACGTGGCAGACAACAGCGGTGAGCAGCCGCTGACCGCCAAGGCGGACCAGTCCACGGCCGACGGGGTGGCCAAGAACCCGGAGCGGGACACGGACAGCGACGAGGCACAGAGGACCGGGCCCGAGGGTTCCGTGCAGAAGGCCTCGCCTCCCGAACTGCACAGCGGTCACAAACTCGCCAGACGCTACCGACTGGAGGAGTGCGTCACCCGTCTGGACGGATTCAGCAGCTGGCGTGCGGTCGACGAGAAGCTCCGTCGCGCCGTCGGCGTCCACATCCTGCCCGCGGAACACGTGCGGGCCCGTTCCGTCCTCGCCGCCGCCCGCTCCTCCGCGCTGCTCGGCGACCCCCGCTTCGTCCAGGTGCTCGACGCCGTCGAGGAGAACGACCTCGTCTACGTCGTGCACGAGTGGCTGCCCGACGCCACCGAGCTGACCACGCTCCTCACGAACGGCCCACTGGAGCCGCACGACGCCTACCAGATGGTCAGTCAGGTCGCTTCCGCCATGGCCGCCGCGCACCGCGAGGGCCTCGCCCATCTCCGGCTCAACCCCAACGCCGTCCTGCGCGCCTCGACCGGCCAGTGGCGGATCCGGGGCCTCGCCGTGAACGCCGCGCTGCGCGGCATCAGCTCCGACACCCCGCAGCGCACCGACACCGAGGCGATCGGCGCCCTGCTGTACGCGGCGCTGACCCAGCGCTGGCCGTACGAGAACAACGCGTACGGCCTGTCCGGGCTTCCCAAGGGCGTCGGCCTCATCGCACCGGACCAGGTGCGGGCCGGTGTGCACCGGGGCCTGTCCGAACTGGCCATGCGCGCGCTCGCCAACGACGGTGCCACCGCCTCCCGTCACGAGGCCCCGTGCACCACGCCGGAGGAGCTGGTGAAGGCGATCGGCGAGATGCCGCGCATCCGCCCACCGGAGCCTGCGTTCACGGCCCCGCCCGAGTACCAGCGCACGACCTACCAGCAGGGCACGTACGGCCGCCCGGCACCGCACCCCGGCGCCACCCAGCCGATCACCCCGCCGCCGCCCCCGCTGCAGAGCCGTACTGGCAAGGTGCTGAAGTGGGCCGTGTCCGCCCTCCTCATCGCCGCCCTCGGCCTGGGAAGCTGGCAGTTGGCGGACGCACTGATGGACCAGAGCGGCAAGTCCGACGACACCAACAAGAGCCAGCAGACGGGTGACGGCGACAAGGGCGGTGCGAAGCCCAAGCCGATGCCGATAAGCATCAAGGGCAGCCGGGAGTTCGTCGCCACGGGGGACGCCCAGCACCCCGGCGATGTGGCCAATACCTACGACGGCAACACCTCCACGTACTGGAGGACGAAGACCTTCAACGAAGGTCCCCCGATCGCGCCCTACAAGCCAGGCGTCGGCATCGTCTACGACCTGGGTTCGGCCAAGACGCTTCGGACGGCCACCCTCGACCTGCGCTACCCCGGTGACCACACGACCGTGGAGCTGTACGCTGCCGACTCGCTGACACCCGGGTCGCTGGACTCGATGGACCAGATCGGCAAGGGCACGACCACGAGCACCACCGCTACGGTGAGGGTCACCAAGTCAGTGAAGACGCAATACGTCCTCGTGTGGCTGACGGCCGTGCCGTACTCGGGTCCGGACTCGGCCGCGTACGCCAAGGCCGGCTACAAGCAAGCCATCGGAGAAGTGAAGTTCACGGGCTGACGTCGCACCCGGACCGGAGGGGGCAGATGGCGGAGGACGCCGGATACGACGGAGTGAGCGACAAGGATCTGCTCTCCCGCCATGTGGAAGGCGACCCCGATGCCTTCGGGGAGATCGTGCGCCGGCATCGGGATCGGCTCTGGGCGGTCGCGCTGCGGACGCTGGGGGACCGTGAGGAGGCCGCCGACGCGGTCCAGGACGCCCTGTTGTCGGCCTACCGGGCCGCTCACACCTTCCGGGGCCAGTCGGCGGTCACGACCTGGCTGCACCGGATCACGGTGAACGCCTGCCTGGACCGTGCCCGCAAGGCGGACTCCCGGAAGACCGCTCCGGTCGACGACACCGAGCGGCTGGAGCAGCTCCTGGAGCCGCACGAGTCGGCCTCGGCGCCGGCCGAGCGGAACGATGTGCACCGTCAGCTGCTCGAAGCGCTCGGCACCCTCCCGCACGACCAGCGAGCTGCCCTGGTCCTGGTGGACATGCAGGGCTATGCCGTGGCCGAGGCCGCGCGGATCCTCGATGTGCCGACGGGCACGGTGAAGAGCCGTTGTGCCCGGGGCAGAGCCCGGCTGATGCCTCTCCTCACTCATCTACGGCCCGAAGGCTCTGGAAGCGGAAAAGAACCCGGCGCGGGACGGAACCGGGTGGAGGGGACATCCGTCCCACCGGCAACGGGGACGTCAAGCGAGAGCCCCGAGGGCGCGGGACCGAGCGATTCAGCCGTAGTGAAGGGCGGAGGTGGGCGAGCGTGACTTCCACGACAGACACGACCGGGCACCCGGACGTCGCGGAGATCTCCGACCTCACCGAAGGCCTTCTGCCTCCGGACCGCAGCACGGACGTACGGCGCCATCTGGAGACGTGTGAGCTGTGCGCGGACGTCCGCGCCTCGCTGGATGAGATCCGGGGGCTGCTGGGATCCGTATCGGAAGCGGAGAGCATGCCGGCCGACGTGGCCGAGCGTATTGATGCCGCGCTCGCTGCGGAGGCGCTGCTCAGCGCCTCCGCTCCGGAACCGCTGAGCGCTCAGGCCTCCACGGAGACCAAGCCGGGGCAAGGGGACGGCCAGGGTCATGTTTCACGTGAAACATCGCTTCCCTCGGACCGCCCCGCTGGCCGTCCTCAGGCGGCGACCGGCCCGGGCCGCAAGGGGCGCGAGCGGGGCCGACGTCGGGGGCGTGTGGTCCTGGGGGCTGTGCTGACCGCTGCCGTCCTCGGAGTGGGGTCCCTAGTACTGCAGTCGCTCGGTGATCACTCGTCCGACACCACCGCCCATGGAAAGCCGACGCCTTCCGTCGGTCCCTTCTCGGGCACGAGTGTCGAGAGCCAGGTGAAGGATCTACTCACCACCAAGAAGAACCCGCAGCAGGGCCAGCAGCCTCGATCGGGCCACCAGTCCGAGCAGAACACCCCTCACTCGACCGAAAGCGCGAACACTCTGATCCAGACCGACGTCGCCGTCCCCGACTGCGTCCGAGCCGCGCTCCACCGGGGCGACAACGTCCTGGGCGCCAAGACGGGAACGTACGACGGCAAGTCCGCCTATCTCGTCGTGGTGCCCGATGCCACAGACAGCGCGCGCGTGACGGTGTACATCGTCGATGCGGCCTGCATCCGGCAGCAGCCCGGTTCTGCCGGCACGGTTCTTCTGAAGCATTCCTTCACACGTCCCTGAGTCCACCCATCCCTGGGACTGCCGGGCCGCTCCCTCTGTCACCCGGCGCATGCGTGTGCCCGGACACACCGGGAATGCGGGCCCCGTAGGATCCGTTGGGTGGGGTGAGAGTCCTGGAAGGGTCTCCCACCGGTCGACTGACGCAGACCAGAGACGAGGAATCAAGCCGTGAGCGACGTCCGTAACGTGATCATCATCGGCTCCGGGCCCGCCGGCTACACGGCGGCGCTCTACACCGCGCGAGCGTCGCTGAAGCCCCTGGTGTTCGAGGGCGCCGTCACCGCCGGTGGCGCGCTGATGAACACCACCGAGGTGGAGAACTTCCCGGGCTTCCGCGACGGCATCATGGGCCCCGAGCTGATGGACAACATGCGGGCGCAGGCCGAGCGCTTCGGCGCCGAGCTCATCCCGGACGACATCGTCTCCGTCGACCTCAGCGGTGAGATCAAGACCGTCACCGACACCGCAGGCACGGTCCACAAGGCCAAGGCCGTCATCGTCACCACCGGCTCCCAGCACCGCAAGCTGGGCCTGCCGAACGAGGACGCCCTGTCCGGCCGAGGTGTCTCCTGGTGCGCGACCTGCGACGGCTTCTTCTTCAAGGACCAGGACATCGCCGTGATCGGCGGCGGAGACACCGCGATGGAGGAGGCCACCTTCCTCTCGCGGTTCGCCAAGTCCGTGACGATCGTCCACCGCCGGGACACGCTGCGCGCCTCCAAGGCGATGCAGGAGCGTGCCTTCGGTGACCCGAAGATCAAGTTCGTGTGGGACAGCGAGGTCGCCGAGATCCAGGGCGAGCAGAAGCTCTCCGGTCTGAAGCTGCGCAACGTCAAGACCGGGGAACTGTCCGAGCTGCCCGTGACCGGTCTGTTCATCGCGATCGGCCACGACCCGCGCACCGAGCTGTTCAAGGGCCAGCTGGACCTGGACGAGGAGGGCTACCTGAAGGTCGCCTCCCCGTCCACCCGCACCAATGTGACCGGTGTCTTCGCCGCCGGTGACGTGGTCGACCACACCTACCGACAGGCGATCACCGCGGCCGGCACAGGCTGCTCCGCCGCTCTGGACGCCGAGCGCTTCCTCTCCGCCCTCGCGGCCGAGGACAAGGCGGAGCCCGAGAAGACCGCCACCGCCTGACCCTCCCCTTCCCCCGCCCCACCGCACGATCGAGTTAAGGAGCCCGCCGTGGCCGGCAGCCTGAAGAATGTGACCGACGATTCCTTCGAGCAGGACGTCCTCAAGAGCGACAAGCCCGTCCTGGTGGACTTCTGGGCCGCCTGGTGCGGTCCGTGCCGCCAGATCGCTCCCTCCCTGGAGGCGATCGCTGCCGAGTACGGCGACAAGATCGAGGTCGTCAAGCTGAACATCGACGAGAACCCCGGCACGGCCGCGAAGTACGGCGTCATGTCCATCCCGACCCTGAACGTCTACCAGGGTGGCGAGGTCGCCAAGACCATCGTCGGTGCCAAGCCGAAGGCCGCGATCGTTCGCGACCTCGAGGACTTCATCGCCGAGTGACGTTTCACGTGAAACACGAATGGGCCGACCCGACAGGGTCGGCCCATTCGCTTAGGGCACTTCGCTGAGGCTACAGCGGCCTCAGCGCCGGTTCCTTCTGGACCGCGCCGAGAAGCCGATCGAGCGCCATCTCCACGTCTTCCCTCCAGGAGAGCGTCGATCGCAGCTCCAGCCGCAGCCGTGGATGCGCGGGATGCTGCCGGACCGTCTTGAAGCCCACGGCCAGAAGATGATCCGCAGGCAGAAGGCAGGCGGGCTCCTTCCAGCGGGCGTCACCGAAGGCCTCGATCGCCTTGAAGCCCCGGCGCAGCAGATCCTTGGCGACCGTCTGCACCAGCACGCGCCCCAGCCCCTGACCCTGATATCCGGGCATGATGAACGCCGTCATCAGCTGCACGGCGTCCGGTGAGACGGGACTCGTGGGAAAGGCCGTCGAGCGCGGGACATAGGCCGGAGGCGCGTAGAGAACGAAGCCCACCGGTATGTCATCGACGTACACCACCCGGCCGCACGATCCCCAGTCCAGCAGAACGGCGGAGATCCAGGCTTCCTTCTCGAGTGCCGAGGTCCCCGCCCTTACCGCCGCTTCTCCGCTGACGGGGTCCAGTTCCCAGAAGACACACGACCGACAGCGTGGGGGAAGGTCTTGAAGGTTGTCCAGCGTGAGCGGCACGAGCCGACGTCCCATGACGGCTGATCCTCGCTTCCTTCGCCCGCCGCGTCACGAGCGGCTGTCAGAGCACTCCGCCCCCTGAGCAGGCTGCCGACGAATCCGCCGACCGCTCCGAGGCCCAGGCCCGCGCTCACCAGTCCGGTTCGGCTCATCGATCGCATGGCCCCGTCTCCCCACTCAGAGATACAGATGCTGTCCGGTGGATGCGCCATACCCCTTCGCATCGTATCCACGATGCGATTCGCTCGACAGCGCCTCAAAGCAAAGAGCGGGCCGTGTTCCGGTACACACCGGACACGGCCCGCCTCCTCTACGGCAGAGTGGTCGGCAGGATCAGTCGTCCTGGTCGTCCGTCGCGTCCTGCAGTTCCTGAGGCAGCACCGGTCCCTCGCCCGGAGCGAGCGTGCTGAGGATCCGCTGGAGATCGTCCATCGAGGCGAACTCGACGGTGATCTTGCCCTTCTTCTGGCCCAGGTCGACCTTCACCCGTGTCTCGAAGCGATCCGACAGACGGGTCGCCAGCTCGTTCAGGGCCGGGGAGAGCCGGGAGCCGGCGCGCGGCCCCTTGGGGCGCTGAGGCTTCTGAGGCCGCGAGCCCATGAGGGTCACGATCTCCTCGACGGCCCGCACCGACAGCCCCTCGGCCACGATGCGGTGAGCAAGCCTGTCCTGCTCCTCCGAGTCCTCGATGGACAGCAGTGCCCGGGCATGCCCGGCGGAGAGAACACCGGCAGCCACCCGTTTCTGCACGGCCGGCGAGAGCTTCAGCAGACGCAGTGTGTTGGAGACCTGGGGCCGGGAGCGCCCGATCCGGTCGGCCAGCTGGTCGTGCGTGCAGTTGAAGTCCTTCAGCAGCTGGTCGTAGGCGGCAGCCTCTTCCAGCGGGTTCAGCTGGGCGCGGTGGAGGTTCTCCAGCAGCGCATCCAGGAGAAGCTTCTCGTCCTCCGTGGCCCGGACGATCGCCGGGATGGCCTCCAGGCCGGCCTCGCGGCAGGCCCGCCAGCGCCGCTCGCCCATGATCAGCTCATAGCGGGCGGGCCCGATCTGCCGTACGACGACCGGCTGGAGGAGACCGACCTCCTTGATGGAGGTGACCAGCTCGTGGAGCGCGTCCTCGTCGAAGACATCACGGGGCTGGCGCGGGTTCGGCGAGATCGCGTCGAGAGGGATCTCGGCGAAGTGCGCACCCATCGGAGGAGCCGGCGTCTCCATGGCGGGGCCTGCCGGGGGCTCCTCGGTTTCATGTGAAACAGGCGGCAGTGTGGCCACCTTCGCTGCGGCAACCCCGCGGTCGGTCGTCAGGACCGGGACGGCAGCGGGGGAGGCGGACGCCCCGCCTCCCAACGCAGCCGGAGCCGGGTTCTTCTCCGTCGGGGCAGCGGGGATCAGTGCGCCGAGACCACGGCCCAGCCCCCTCCGTCGCTCGCTCACTGGATCCCCTCCACCATGCTTGGGTCGTTCTGGACGCCGATGTGGGCCTGGCTGGCGTCATAGCTGATGCCGATGCCCTTCAGCGCGATTTCTCGAGCCGCCTCAAGATACGACAGGGCACCGCTCGATCCAGGATCGTAAGTCAGCACCGTCTGCCCGTAACTCGGCGCCTCAGAGATACGGACCGAGCGGGGAATGCTTGTCCGCAGCACCTCGTCGCCGAAATGGGTGCGCACCTCTTCCGCGACCTGGGAGGCGAGACGCGTCCGGCCGTCGTACATGGTGAGCAGGATGGTCGACACATGCAGCGTGGGGTTGAGGTGCCCCCGCACCAGGTCGACGTTGCGCAGCAGCTGACCCAGGCCCTCGAGTGCGTAGTACTCGCACTGGATCGGGATGAGGACCTCCTGGCCCGCCACCAGCGCGTTGACCGTCAGCAGGCCGAGCGAGGGCGGGCAGTCGATGAGGATGTAGTCCAACGGCTGTTCGTAGGCCTGGATCGCTCGCTGCAGTCGGCTCTCACGGGCCACCAGGGACACCAACTCGATCTCCGCACCGGCGAGATCGATGGTGGCGGGGGCGCAGAAGAGACCTTCTACGTCGGGGACCGGCTGAACGACCTCGGCGAGAGGCTTGCTCTCCACCAACACGTCATAGATGGAAGGAACTTCGGCGTGGTGGTCGATCCCGAGGGCGGTGGACGCGTTGCCCTGGGGGTCGAGGTCGATCACCAGGACGCGGCCGCCGTGCAGAGCCAGCGAAGCAGCAAGGTTGACGGTGGTCGTCGTCTTGCCCACGCCGCCCTTCTGGTTGGCGACCACGATGACTCTGGTCTGCTCCGGCCGTGGCAGGCCTTCGCCGGCGCGGCCCAGAGCCTCTACCGCCAGTTGGGCCGCACGACCGATCGGAGTGTCGTCCATCGGAGGCGGTGTTTCACGTGAAACATCCGCCCCCATCGACTCGGTACGGGGACCGGGGACCGGATCGGTCATCGGTCCCGCGATGTTGGCGTCGGACCGCAAGGATTCACTCTCCTCGACTTCAGGCTCGCAATGAACAGAGCCTCCCATGTCTTCGGGGTCGTGAACCAGTGAGGCCTGGTGTTCTGTGGAGAAATCCACCTCTGTGGACAACTCCGCTGCCCCTCCGAGTGAACCGAGAGGCTTTCGGTCGCGAGGTTCGGCCGCAGCGCGGCCACGACTGATGATCCCGTGCAGCAGTGAGCGACGTTTCACGTGAAACACGATGCACAGCGACGACGACCGGACCTCTGCGACACTCCGTCCTGCGTAGGTTTGGCAGCTTGTGTGGAGTACGTCTCGTGGTCAGAACGGATCAGCGGCGGCGACGTGCCCGGCCGGTGCGCGCCGCCTTCGCCCGCTTCGCCGCGAACCGCACACCACCCGGGCTCTCCCCGACCTCGACTCGCACTACCGTGGACATCGGGTCCACGATGCCCTCACCCACATGCAGGATCGACGTCTCCACCGCGCCGAGCTTGCTAAGGGCCGTGGCCGCGGCCTTCAGCTCCTCCTCAGCGGTGTCTCCCTTCAGCGCAAGCATCTCGCCGTAGGGGCGCAGCAGCGGGATGCCCCAGGTGGCCAGCCGGTCCAGCGGCGCCACGGCCCGGGCGGTAACCACATGGACCGGCGGCAGCTTGCCCAGAACCTCCTCGGCCCGGCCCCGCACCACCGTGACGTGGTCCAGGCCGAGCAGCTCGACGACCTCGGTGAGGAAGTTGGTGCGTCGCAGCAGCGGCTCCAGCAGGGTGATGTTCAGGTCTTCCCGGACCAGGGCCAGCGGGATGCCGGGCAGGCCGGCGCCGGAGCCGACATCGCAGACCGTCACTCCCTCGGGGACGGCCTCGGAGAGCACCGCGCAGTTCAGCAGATGCCGCTCCCACAGGCGGGGCACTTCCCGCGGGCCGATCAGGCCCCGCTGCACGCCCGCCTCGGCGAGCAGCTCCGCGTAGCGGACCGCATCGGCGAAGCGATCACCAAACACTTCCCGCGCCTGCTCGGGCGCGGGGGGAAGCTCCGCTGCCTCCGTCACGGGGACCGTCCTTCCGTACAGCGCCGGCGCTTCACGCACCGGCCACCAGAACTACCAGGCTGACAAAGTTCGGCCCCGTCTGCTCAACAGACGGGGCCGGCGAAACGCAAGGGCCGATCAGGCGGGCAGCACGACGACGAACCGCTGCGGCTCCTCGCCCTCGGACTCGCTGCGCAGTCCCGCGGCCTTGACCGCGTCGTGCACGACCTTGCGCTCGAACGGGGTCATCGGCTTGAGCTTGACGGGCTCGCCGCTGTTCTTCGCCTCGGCAGCGGCCTTGGCGCCGATCTCGGACAGCTCCGCCCGCTTCTTGGCACGGTAACCCGCGACGTCCAGCATCAGCCGGCTGCGGTCGCCGGTCTCCCGGTGCACCGCCAGGCGCGTCAGCTCCTGCAGCGCCTCCAGCACCTCGCCGTCACGGCCAACCAGCTTCTGCAGGTCGCGACTGCCGGTGTCGCTGATGATCGACACGGAGGCGCGGTCGGCCTCGACGTCCATGTCGATGTCGCCGTCGAGATCGGCGATGTCCAGCAGACCCTCCAGGTAGTCCGCCGCGATCTCACCCTCCTGCTCCAGGCGGGTCAGGGCGTCTGCACCCTCGGCAGCGGCGGAGGTGGTGCCTTCCGTCACGGGATGGGCTCCTTCTTACTTCTTGGACGGGGACTTGGGCCGCTGCGGGCCACCCTTGCGCTGGCCGGACTGGGCCTTGCTGCGGGTGCCGGAGCCGGGCTTCGGGGCCTGCTGGGCAGCGGCGGGCTTGGCGTCCTGCGGCTCGTCGGACTTCTCCAGCGAGGTGGACGAGGTGGACCCGCCCGCCTGCTTGGAGGCGCCGGACTGACGCTGGGCCTTCGACTGGCGCTTGGGCTGCTGGCGCCGGGCGGCGGTGCCGGTGCCGACCGCCGAGGTGGTCTCCGCACCGTCCGCGGTCTGCGCCGCGGCCTGGGCCGTGCTCTTCACCACCGTGCCGTCGGCCTGGGCGGCGAGACCGGTCTTGTTCAGGGCGTTGATGAACTTGCGCTCGAACTCGTTGCGGTCGCGGCCCTTGGCGACGATCGCCTTGACGATGGCCTTCTCGCTGCGCCGGCGGACCTTGCCGTGCTGCGTGACGTGCTTGGTCAGGCGCTCCAGGTAGGCGGCCTGGGCCTTGGAGCCCGGGGTCGGGTTGTTGTGGATGACGTACATCTGCTGGCCCATGGTCCACACGTTGGTGGTCAGCCAGTAGACGAGGACACCGACCGGGAAGTTGATGCCGAAGACGGCGAACATGACCGGGAAGACGTACATCAGCATCTTCTGCTGCTGCATGAACGGCGTCTTCACCGTTGTGTCGACGTTCTTCGTCATCAGCTGGCGCTGCGTGTAGAACTGCGACGCCGACATCAGGACGATCATGATCGCGGTCACGACCCGGACGTCGGTCAGCGCGGCACCGAGCGCGGCGACCTTGTCCGCACTGTCCGTGAACTTCGCAGCGAGCGGGGCGCCGAAGATGTGCGCCTTACGGGCGCTGGCGAGCAGCGGCTCGTTGATGACGCCGATCGTCTTGCCCGTCGCGATGCCGTTGAGCACGTGATACAGGGCGAAGAAGAACGGGGACTGCGCCAGGATGGGAAGGCACGAGGAGAGCGGGTTGGTACCCGTCTCCTTGTACAGCTTCATCATCTCTTCGGACTGACGCTGCCGGTCGTTCTTGTAGCGCTCCTGGATCTTCTTCATCTCTGGCTGGAGCGTCTGCATCGCACGCGTGGCCTTGATCTGCTTCACGAAGAGCGGGACCAGGCAGATGCGGATCAGGATCACCAGGGACACGATGGACAGGCCCCAGGCCCACCCGGTGTCAGCACCGAAGATCGCGCCGTACACCTTGTGGAACTGGACGATGACCCATGAAACGGGTGTCGTGATGAAGCTGAAGAGGCTGGCAATCGTGTCCACTAATCATGCTCCTTGGGCATGGGACGAGGTCTCTGCGGCCGGGCTCGGAGGAAGCTCGGAAACAGGGCTCCCGGGCTTCGCTTCGGTGGCCGGTTCGGCGGCGGAGGGCCCGCCCTTGCGTGCGCGCCAGGCGTCGCGCAGCATTTCGTGCCACCGCGGGCGCTTGCGCGGCGGAACATGGTCCACACCACCCAGCGACCACGGATTGCACCGGAGGATGCGCCAGGCGGTGAGTGCCGTTCCCTTGATCGCACCGTGCCGGTCGATGGCCGTGTAGCCGTAGTGGGAGCACGACGGGTAGTACTTGCACACCGGCCCCAGCAGTGGACTGATCGTCCACTGGTACAGCTTGATCAGAGCCAGCAGCGGGTACTTCATCGCGCGCCCCCTCCCAGTAGCCGCTGAACGGCGGCGTCCAGGTCTCGGGCCAGCTGTGCGTGGTCTGCGTCGCCCGCTCCGGGCAGCGCTCGTACGACTACCAGGCTACCGGGGGGGAACAGGGTGACTCGGTCACGCATCAGATGACGCAGTCTGCGCTTCACTTTGTTGCGCACGACCGCGCCACCCACGGCCTTGCTCACGACGAAACCCGCACGCGTCGGAGGAGCGCTCTCCCCAGGCGCGTGCGGGTCCGTGGCACCGCTACGAAGGTGGACGACGAGAGTCGGGCGTCCTGCCCGGCGTCCTCGTCGGACCGCGGTCGCGAAGTCCTCGCGCCGCCTCAGCCGGTTCTCGGTAGGCAGCACGACGTCATGACCTGATCGGGATCAGGCGGACAGGCGGGCGCGACCCTTGCTGCGGCGGGACGCGAGGATCGCGCGGCCGGCACGGGTGCGCATACGCAGCCGGAAGCCGTGGGTCTTCGCGCGACGACGGTTGTTCGGCTGGAAGGTGCGCTTGCTCACTCGGGGGCTCCAGAAAGAAATCGGTAGTTGCGGGGTGCCGTCTTGGCTGTCACCGTGCGCCCACGAGTAGCTCGCGTCACGCCCGAGTGCACCGCTTCCCGATCACCTGACGTGACCTGTGCCCATCGGAGGCAGGCGGCAGCAGCCATCGACAACTCGACCTGGTTACGGTACGCGGGGCCGCGCCGTCCGGTCAAACCGGGGGTCACGGAGAGACACTATCCACAGGCTGGGGACAACAACTTGAACCGCACCCGCCGCGCTGACTACCGTGGCTGAACTCCGATTCGTTCTTTTGTCCCCCGCCCCGGCGGGTTTGACCCACCGAACACCCGAAGTACCCCCCGACCCGTCCCGCGATCACACGTTCGTGGGACCTGTGAGAGAGCGTGCCCTGTGGCTGACGTACCCGCCGATCTTGCCGCAGTGTGGCCGCGAGTACTGGAGCAGCTCCTCGGAGAAGGCCGCGGACAGGGTGTCGAGGCGAAGGACGAGCACTGGATCCGGCGCTGCCAGCCCCTCGCGCTGGTCGCGGACACCGCTCTGCTCGCCGTACCGAACGAATTCGCGAAGGGCGTACTGGAGGGCCGTCTCGCGCCGGTCGTCAGCGAGACGCTGAGCCGCGAGTGCGGCCGTCCCATCCGTATCGCGATCACCGTGGACGACTCCGCGGGCGAGCCGCCGGCCCCCGCGGCACCGGTGCAGCAGCCGCCCAAGCCGCGCTACGAAGAGCCCGAGCTGCCGTCCGGCCCCTCGTACGAGGAACGGTCGTACGAGGGTTACGGCCGCCACCGCGCCCCGGAGCAGCCGCCGGCCGAGCCGCAGCCTCGCGCCGACCAGCTGCCCACCGGCCGCGCGGACCAGCTTCCCGTCGTACGCCCGGCGTACCCCTCCGAGTACCAGCGCCGCGAACCCGGCACCTGGCCGCGGCCCGGGCAGGACGAGTACGGCTGGCAGCAGCCGCGGCTCGGCTTCCCCGAGCGCGACCCGTACGCCTCGCCGTCGTCCCAGGACACCTACGGTTCCGGACCCGAGGGTTACGGCTCCGGCCCCGACAGCTACGGCTCGCCGTCCTCCGACTACCGCTCGCAGGGCAGGGACCGGCCGCCGTACGAGCAGCAGCGCGGCGAGTACGACAGCCCGCGCGCCGACTACGACCCCGGGCGCGCGGACTACGACTCCGTACGCCCCGAGTACGACGCCTCCCGCACCGAGTACGACCAGCGCGACCCCGTCCGCCGTGAGCTGCCCGAGCAGCCGCCGGTCGGCGGCCCGGCGCACCGCGGGGGCCCCGGCCGCCCGGACCTGCCCGCGACCGGCGCCCCCGGCCCGCTGGCCGCACAGCCCGCGCCCGCGAGCGGTCCCGGCGAGCCGACGGCGCGCCTGAACCCGAAGTACCTCTTCGACACGTTCGTGATCGGCGCCTCCAACCGGTTCGCGCACGCAGCAGCGGTCGCCGTCGCCGAGGCACCGGCGAAGGCCTACAACCCCCTGTTCATCTATGGGGAGTCGGGGCTGGGCAAGACGCATCTGCTGCACGCCATCGGGCACTACGCGCGCAGCCTCTACCCGGGCACGCGCGTGCGGTACGTGAGCTCGGAGGAGTTCACCAACGAGTTCATCAACTCGATCCGTGACGGCAAGGGCGACAGCTTCCGCAAGCGCTACCGCGAGATGGACATCCTGCTCGTCGACGACATCCAGTTCCTCGCGGACAAGGAGTCGACGCAGGAGGAGTTCTTCCACACCTTCAACACGCTCCACAACGCGAACAAGCAGATCGTGCTGTCCAGCGACCGGCCGCCGAAGCAGCTGGTCACGCTGGAGGACCGGCTGCGGAACCGTTTCGAGTGGGGCTTGATCACCGACGTCCAGCCGCCCGAGCTGGAGACGCGCATCGCGATCCTGCGCAAGAAGGCGGTGCAGGAGCAGCTCAACGCCCCGCCGGAGGTGCTGGAGTTCATCGCCTCCCGGATCTCGCGGAACATCCGTGAGCTGGAGGGCGCGCTGATCCGGGTGACGGCGTTCGCCTCGCTCAACCGGCAGCCGGTCGACCTCGGCCTGACCGAGATCGTCCTGAAGGACCTGATCCCCGGTGGCGAGGACAGCGCGCCGGAGATCACGGCCACGGCGATCATGGCGGCCACCGCGGACTACTTCGGGCTGACGGTGGACGACCTGTGCGGCACCTCGCGCGGGCGTGCGCTGGTCACCGCGCGGCAGATCGCCATGTACCTGTGCCGGGAGCTGACCGATCTGTCGCTGCCGAAGATCGGGGCGCAGTTCGGCGGCCGTGACCACACCACCGTCATGCACGCCGACCGCAAGATCCGTGCGCTGATGGCCGAGCGGCGGTCCATCTACAACCAGGTGACCGAGCTGACGAACCGGATCAAGAACGGCTGACGTGCGCTGACGCCGGCCGTACGGCGACCTCGAGGGCGTCTTCGGGACACGTGTCCCGGGGGCGCCCTTTGGCATGCGCCCCGTTGTGGAGTGTTCCTCGTTCGCCACCGGGTGTTCGATTAAGTGCCGGGTTACGGCCATCCTCCACAGATTCGCTGGGTTTCTTCCGTCCACATGCTGGGGACTGTCGAGTTGTCCCGAACGGCGTCCACAGGGAGCCTGTTCATACGACGTTCGCCCAGCTCAGCTGCCTGTGGAATCGTGGATGAACGATCTCCACAGACTGTGGACGAAGGAAAGATCCACAGGCTGTGCACGGAGTTTTCCACTGACGCCCCACAGGCTGGAGCCGGTTGTCCCCAGTGATCGCCGCCTTCTCCACATGGCTGTCCACTGTTCGGCAACGCGACGCACCCTCTCACCGCGTCGAGTGAAAGCCGTCACACGAAGGTGCCGGATTGGGGTGTGGGAAACGTGGGTAAACCTGGGGACGCAGCTGGGGAGAACTGCCCTCGGGCTGTGGGCGGTGTGTGCAGAACTTTGTGTTCTCCACAGATGCCCCCGGTTGTCCACCGCCTCCACCCACAGGCCCCGTGGACAAAATCTCGGCTCTGAGCTGGGCAAACGAGGTTATCCACGGTATCCACAGGCCCTACTACTACTCCCGACTAGAGAGAGTCCGGCAATCGTTTTGAAGCGGGGCCTGTGCACAACTCGCTGTCTCGCGTCCGGCTGCCTCCCGGAGCGACTTGACCCCGACGGGCACCTACTGTCAGTGCGGTGCGTCAGACTGGTCCCCGGTGTCCTTCCCGTCGCAGTGGGCGGTGACACCGAGTCGGAGGACTCAGTAGCAACAGCAGGAGGCGGCTTACGGTGAAGATCCGGGTGGAACGCGACGTACTCGCGGAGGCAGTGGCGTGGGCGGCACGCAGCCTCCCGGCCCGTCCGCCGGCGCCTGTCCTCGCCGGCCTCCTTCTCAAGGCCGAGGACGGCCAGCTGAGTCTGTCGAGCTTCGACTACGAGGTCTCCGCGCGCGTGTCCGTGGAAGCCGAGGTCGAGGAGGAGGGCACCGTCCTCGTCTCCGGCCGGCTCCTCGCCGACATCTCCCGCGCTCTCCCCAACCGACCGGTGGAGATTTCCACAGACGGTGTACGGGCGACCGTGGTCTGCGGGTCCTCCCGGTTCACCCTGCACACCCTGCCTGTGGAGGAGTACCCGGCGCTGCCGCAGATGCCGAACGCCACCGGCACCGTCCCCGGCGAGGTCTTCGCGGCCGCCGTGTCCCAGGTGGCCATCGCCGCCGGCCGTGACGACACGCTGCCCGTCCTCACCGGTGTGCGCATCGAGATCGAGGGCGACACGGTCACCCTGGCCTCCACCGACCGCTACCGCTTCGCCGTCCGCGAGTTCCTGTGGAAGCCGGAGAACCCGGAGGCCTCCGCGGTCGCCCTGGTCCCGGCCAAGACGCTCCTGGACACCGCCAAGTCCCTCGGTGCCGGTGACAGCGTCACGCTGGCGCTGTCCGGGTCGGGCGCGGGCGAGGGCCTGATCGGTTTCGAGGGCGCGGGGCGTCGTACGACCACGCGACTGCTCGAGGGCGACCTGCCGAAGTACCGCACGCTGTTCCCGACCGAGTTCAACTCGGTCGCCGTGATCGAGACCGCGCCGTTCGTCGAGGCCGTCAAGCGTGTGGCGCTGGTGGCCGAGCGGAACACCCCGGTGCGGCTGAGCTTCGAGCAGGGCGTGCTGATCCTGGAGGCCGGGTCCAGCGACGACGCACAGGCTGTGGAAAGGGTCGACGCCCAGCTGGACGGCGACGACATCTCCATCGCCTTCAACCCGACGTTCCTGCTGGACGGCCTGAGCGCGATCGACTCCCCGGTGGCCCAGCTGTCGTTCACGACGTCCACGAAGCCGGCGCTGCTCAGCGGGAAGCCCGCGGTGGATGCCGAGGCCGATGACGCGTACAAGTACCTGATCATGCCGGTCCGGCTCAGCGGCTGACCGTTCGTCCACAGCTGTGCACAGCGCCGGGTGCCTGTGGTGGGCACCCGGCGGTCTGTGGAAAACCGCAGGTCGCAGGCTCCACGCATGAGCGCGTATGCCCACAGCTGTGCGTGAAGGGGCGGGTTTAGGCTCGCCTTCGGCACCTCGTGCCTCTCACGCCACACAGCGACCTAAGGAACACAACTGATGGAGCTCGGTCTCGTCGGCCTCGGCAAGATGGGCGGCAACATGCGCGAGCGGATCCGCCGCGCGGGCCACACCGTCATCGGATACGACCGCAACGCGGACCTCGCGGATGTCCACAGCCTGGAAGAGCTTGTGGGCAAGCTCAGCGGTCCGCGCGTGGTCTGGGTGATGGTCCCGGCCGGCGAGCCCACCCAGTCGACCATCGACCAGCTGGCCGAGCTGCTGGAGCCCGGTGACGTGGTCGTGGACGGCGGCAACTCCCGCTGGACGGACGACGAGAAGCACGCCGAGGAGCTGGCGGCCAAGGGCATAGGCTTCGTCGACTGCGGTGTCTCCGGTGGCGTCTGGGGCCTGGAGAACGGGTACGCGCTGATGTACGGCGGCGACGCCGAGCACGTCGCCAAGGTGCAGCCGGTCTTCGACGCGCTGAAGCCGGAGGGCGACTTCGGCGCGGTGCATGCAGGCAAGGTCGGCGCGGGCCACTTCGCGAAGATGGTCCACAACGGCATCGAGTACGCGATGATGCAGGCCTACGCCGAGGGCTGGGAGCTGCTGGAGAAGGTCGACTCCGTGGAGAACGTCCGCGAGGTCTTCCGCTCCTGGCAGGAGGGCACCGTCATCCGCTCCTGGCTGCTCGACCTCGCGGTCAACGCGCTGGACGACGACGAGCACCTGGAGGGCCTGCGCGGTTATGCACAGGACTCCGGTGAGGGACGCTGGACTGTGGAGGCCGCGATCGACAACGCGGTGCCGCTGCCGGCGATCACCGCATCGCTGTTCGCGCGGTTCTCCTCCCGCCAGGAGGACTCGCCGCAGATGAAGATGATCGCCGCGCTGCGCAACCAGTTCGGCGGTCATGCCGTAGCGAAGAAGTAATCCACAAGGACCCGCAGGGATCCACAGGGCCGCCCCGCGAGCCCCGCGATCCACAGTCCATCAGCACCCTGGGGAAGGCCGGCGAAACGACCATGCACGTCACGCATCTTTCGCTGGCCGACTTCCGCTCGTACGCCCGGGCCGAGGTGCCGCTCGACCCGGGCGTGACTGCCTTCGTCGGCCCCAACGGGCAGGGCAAGACCAACCTGGTGGAAGCGGTCGGATACCTCGCGACCCTCGGCAGCCACCGGGTCGCCTCCGACGCGCCGCTGGTGCGGATGGGCGCCGAGCGGGCCGTCATCCGGGCGCAGGTCCGGCAGGGCGAGCGGCAGCAGCTGGTCGAGCTGGAGCTGAACCCGGGCAAGGCCAACCGGGCCCGCATCAACCGGTCCTCGCAGGTCAGGCCGAGAGACGTGCTGGGGATCGTACGCACCGTGCTGTTCGCGCCCGAGGATCTCGCGCTGGTCAAGGGGGATCCCGGGGAGCGGCGGCGGTTCCTGGACGAGCTGATCACGGCCCGGTCGCCGCGTATGGCCGGGGTGCGCTCCGACTACGAGCGCGTCCTCAAGCAGCGGAACACCCTGCTCAAGACGGCTGCGCTGGCGCGCCGGCACGGCGGACGGTCCATAGATCTGTCCACGCTGGACGTGTGGGACCAGCATCTCGCGCGCGCGGGCGCCGAGTTGCTCGCCCAGCGCCTCGACCTGATCGCCGCGCTGCAGCCGCTGGCCGACAAGGCTTACGAGCAGCTGGCCCCCGGCGGCGGGCCGCTGGCGCTGGAGTACAAGCCGTCCGCGCCCGGCGAGGCCCACGCGCGCGAGGATCTCTACGCCCAGCTGATGGCGGCCCTGGCGGAGGCGCGCAAGCAGGAGATCGAGCGCGGAGTCACCCTCGTCGGCCCCCATCGGGACGATTTGATTCTCAAACTCGGTCAGCTGCCCGCCAAGGGGTACGCCTCCCACGGCGAGTCCTGGTCCTTTGCGCTCGCCCTGCGCCTGGCCTCCTACGACCTGCTGCGGGCCGAGGGCAACGAGCCGGTGCTGGTCCTGGACGACGTCTTCGCCGAGCTGGACACGCGCCGCCGGGAGCGGCTGGCCGAGCTGGTCGCCCCCGGCGAGCAGGTGCTGGTCACCGCCGCCGTGGACGACGACGTACCGCACGTACTGGCCGGGGCGCGGTACGCCGTGTCCGGCGGGACGGTGGAACGCGTATGAGCACCGACGAACCCGCCCCGCGGACCCCGGAGAAGACCGGGAACGAACCTTCCGGCGTCGATCTCGCGCGCGTGGCGTTGCGCGCGGCGAAGGAACAGGCACGCGCGCGTGGGGACGCGGCACGGCAGAAGAAGCAGGCCCGGCGTGGCGGTGGACTGCGCTCCGGCGCGCGCGCCGACGGCCGCGACCCGATGGCGCTGGGCGCCGCGATCAACCGGCTGCTGACCGAGCGCGGCTGGGAGACCCCCGCGGCGGTGGGCGGGGTGATGGGCCGCTGGCCGCAGATCGTCGGCGAGGACCTGGCCAAGCACTGTGTGCCGCAGCGGTACGACGAGGACGAGCGCGTGCTGGTCGTGAGCTGCGACTCCACGGCCTGGGCGACCCAGCTGCGGCACCTCGCGCCCGCGCTGGTCGCCCGCCTCAACGAGGATCTGGGGCACGGCACCGTACGGATGATCAAGGTGCTCAACCCCGGCGGCCCCGCCCGCCGCTACGGCCCGCTGCGGGCTCCCGGAAGCTCCGGACCCGGCGATACCTACGGGTGACGTACATCACGTCCGCAGCTGCGACCGTGCCGGTGGCGTGCCGCCGTATCACCGGTGCGGAGAGCGGCCGCGGCACCGGGGGATCGCCATCTGACCCCCCAGTAGCCAAGGGTTGACGTCTCGAAGCGCTGAGTGCCGCTGTGAGCCCCTTGGAGCCCCCATCCGCATATCGGGACCCGGTCGAGGCCGGTTCAGGGCGGCACATGGGGACTCAGGTACCGGCAAACCCCCATCGATGTCAGAGCTACCGGTAGACTGGAAGACAATCCCGCCCCATCGTGGGGACCGCCCGGGAAAAGCTGAGCAACGCTGATCAAGGCTTACCACCGCAACATGCCGCAGCCGCTCCGGCAACCCGCCGACGAGCCCGGCTCGTGCTGTGCCAGAAAGGGCGCTTCGTGGCCGATTCCGGCAACCCCAACGAGAACATCCCGTCCACCGACGCCGGCGTGCACGGCGAGCCCGCCGAGGCCCCCGTGAACAGCAGCGAGGCCGCGGCCTCCGCCTCCTACGACGCCAGCGCCATCACCGTGCTCGAAGGGCTCGACGCGGTCCGCAAGCGGCCCGGCATGTACATCGGTTCCACGGGCGAGCGCGGTCTGCACCACCTGGTGTACGAGGTCGTCGACAACTCGGTCGACGAGGCGCTGGCCGGGTACGCGGACACGATCGACGTCACGATCCTCGCCGACGGCGGCGTCCGGGTCGTCGACAACGGCCGTGGCATCCCGGTCGGCATCGTGCCCTCCGAGGGCAAGCCGGCCGTCGAGGTCGTGCTGACCGTGCTGCACGCGGGCGGCAAGTTCGGCGGCGGCGGTTACGCCGTCTCCGGCGGTCTGCACGGTGTGGGCGTGTCCGTCGTGAACGCGCTGTCCACGAAGGTCGCCGTCGAGATCAGGACCGACGGTCACCGCTGGACGCAGGACTACAAGCTCGGCGTCCCGACGGCCCCGCTCGACAAGCACGAGGCGACGGACGAGACCGGCACCTCGGTCACCTTCTGGGCCGACCCCGACATCTTCGAGACCACCGAGTACTCCTTCGAGACGCTGTCGCGGCGTTTCCAGGAGATGGCGTTCCTCAACAAGGGTTTGACGATCAAACTCACCGACGAGCGCGAGTCGGCGAAGGCCACCAGCGGTGCGGACGAGGCGGGCGCGGACGAGAAGGCCGAGGTCAAGACCGTCACGTACTGCTACGAGGGCGGCATCGTCGACTTCGTGAAGTACCTCAACTCCCGCAAGGGAGAGACGGTGCACCCCACCGTCATCGACCTGGAGGCGGAGGACAAGGACAAGAGCCTGTCCCTCGAGGTCGCGATGCAGTGGAACAGCGGCTACAGCGAGGGCGTGTACTCCTTCGCGAACATCATCCACACCCACGAGGGCGGCACGCACGAAGAGGGCTTCCGGGCCGCGCTGACGTCGCTGATCAACAAGTACGCGCGCGACAAGAAGCTGCTGCGCGAGAAGGACGACAACCTCACCGGTGACGACATCCGTGAGGGCCTGACCGCGATCATCTCGGTCAAGCTGAGCGAGCCGCAGTTCGAGGGCCAGACGAAGACCAAGCTGGGCAACACGGAGGCCAAGACCTTCGTGCAGAGGGCCGTCTACGAGCACCTCAACGACTGGCTGGACCGCAACCCGGTCGAGGCCGCGGACATCATCCGCAAGGGCATCCAGGCGGCCACCGCGCGCGTGGCGGCCCGCAAGGCCCGCGACCTGACCCGCCGCAAGGGCCTGCTGGAGTCGGCGTCGCTGCCGGGCAAGCTCTCCGACTGCCAGTCGAACGACCCCACCAAGTGCGAGATCTTCATCGTCGAGGGTGACTCCGCCGGCGGCTCGGCCAAGTCCGGCCGGAACCCGCAGTACCAGGCGATCCTCCCGATCCGCGGCAAGATCCTCAACGTGGAGAAGGCCAGGATCGACAAGATCCTGCAGAACCAGGAGATCCAGGCGCTGATCTCGGCCTTCGGCACGGGTGTGCACGAGGACTTCGACATCGAGAAGCTCCGCTATCACAAGATCATCCTGATGGCGGACGCCGACGTCGACGGCCAGCACATCAGCACCCTGCTGCTGACCTTCCTGTTCCGCTTCATGCGCCCGCTGGTCGAGGCCGGGCACGTCTACCTGTCCCGCCCCCCGCTGTACAAGATCAAGTGGGGCCGGGACGACGTGGAGTACGCCTACTCGGACCGCGAGCGCGACGCCCTGATCGAGATGGGCCGCCAGCGCGGCAAGCGCGTCCGCGAGGACTCGATCCAGCGCTTCAAGGGCCTCGGCGAGATGAACGCCGAGGAGCTGCGCGTGACCACGATGGACCAGGAGCACCGGGTCCTCGGCCAGGTCACCCTGGACGACGCCGCGCAGGCCGACGACCTGTTCTCGGTCCTGATGGGCGAGGACGTCGAGGCCCGCCGCCAGTTCATCCAGCGCAACGCCAAGGACGTCCGCTTCCTCGACATCTGAGTCGGTCTCAGCTGACCGCACCAGGAAGGATCTTCACCAGCTATGGCCGACGAGAACACTCCGCAAACCCCTGAGACCGAGGGCGGCGAGCTCGCGATGCGCGTCGAGCCCGTCGGGCTCGAGACGGAGATGCAGCGTTCGTACCTGGACTACGCGATGTCCGTCATCGTGTCCCGTGCGCTGCCCGACGTCCGGGACGGCCTCAAGCCCGTCCACCGGCGCGTGCTGTACGCGATGTACGACGGCGGCTACCGCCCCGACCGCGGCTTCTACAAGTGCGCCCGTGTCGTCGGTGACGTCATGGGCAACTACCACCCGCACGGCGACAGTTCGATCTACGACGCCCTGGTGCGCCTCGCGCAGCCGTGGTCGATGCGGATGCCGCTGGTGGACTCCAACGGCAACTTCGGCTCCCCGGGCAACGACCCGGCGGCCGCCATGCGGTACACCGAGTGCAAGATGGCGCCGCTGTCGATGGAGATGGTCCGCGACATCGACGAGGAGACCGTCGACTTCACGGACAACTACGACGGCCGCTCCCAGGAGCCGACCGTCCTGCCAGCCCGCTTCCCGAACCTGCTGATCAACGGCTCGGCCGGGATCGCGGTCGGCATGGCGACCAACATCCCGCCGCACAACCTGCGCGAGGTCGCGGCCGGCGCCCAGTGGTACCTGGAGAACCCGGACGTCTCGCACGAGGAGCTGCTGGACGCGCTCATGGAGCGCATCAAGGGCCCGGACTTCCCGACCGGCGCCCTGGTGGTGGGCCGCAAGGGCATCGAGGAGGCGTACCGCACCGGGCGCGGCTCCATCACGATGCGCGCGGTCGTCGAGGTCGAGGAGATCCAGGGCCGGCAGTGCCTGGTGGTGACCGAGCTGCCGTACCAGGTCAACCCCGACAACCTGGCGCAGAAGATCGCCGACCTGGTGAAGGACGGCAAGATCGGCGGCATCGCGGACGTCCGCGACGAGACGTCGTCCCGCACGGGCCAGCGACTCGTGATCGTGTTGAAGCGTGACGCGGTCGCCAAGGTGGTCCTGAACAACCTGTACAAGCACACCGACCTGCAGACGAACTTCGGCGCCAACATGCTGGCGCTGGTCGACGGCGTGCCGCGCACCCTGTCCCTGGACGCGTTCATCCGGCACTGGGTGACGCACCAGATCGAGGTCATCGTCCGCCGCACGCGCTTCCGGCTGCGCAAGGCCGAGGAGCGGGCGCACATCCTGCGCGGTCTGCTGAAGGCCCTGGACGCGATCGACGAGGTCATCGCCCTGATCCGGCGCAGTGAGACCGTCGAGATCGCGCGCAGCGGCCTGATGGACCTGCTGGAGATCGACGAGATCCAGGCCAACGCGATCCTCGAGATGCAGCTGCGGCGCCTGGCGGCCCTGGAGCGGCAGAAGATCGTCCAGGAGCACGACGAACTCCAGGCGAAGATCAACGAGTACAACGAGATCCTCGCCTCCCCGGTCCGCCAGCGCGGGATCGTCAGCGAGGAACTGACCGCGATCGTCGAGAAGTACGGCGACGACCGTCAGACCAAGCTGATCCCGTACGAGGGCGACATGTCCATCGAGGACCTGATCGCCGAGGAGGACATCGTCGTCACGGTCACGCGCGGCGGCTACGTCAAGCGGACCAAGACGGACGACTACCGGGCGCAGAAGCGCGGCGGCAAGGGCGTGCGCGGCACGAAGCTGAAGGAAGACGACATCGTCGACCACTTCTTCGTCTCCACCACGCACCACTGGCTGCTGTTCTTCACCAACAAGGGCCGGGTGTACCGGGCGAAGGCGTACGAGCTGCCGGAGGCCGGCCGGGACGCGCGCGGGCAGCATGTGGCGAACCTGCTCGCCTTCCAGCCGGACGAGGCGATCGCCGAGATCCTGGCGATCCGCGACTACGAGGCGGCGCCGTACCTGGTGCTGGCCACCAAGTCCGGTCTGGTCAAGAAGACGCCTCTGAAGGATTACGATTCGCCCCGCTCCGGCGGCGTGATCGCGATCAACCTGCGCGAGCGCGAGGACGGCAGCGACGACGAGCTGATCGGCGCCGAGCTGGTCTCGGCGGACGACGATCTGCTTCTGATCAGCAAGAAGGCGCAGTCGATCAGGTTCACGGCCACGGACGACTCCCTGCGCCCGATGGGCCGCGCCACCTCCGGCGTGAAGGGCATGAGTTTCCGCGAAGGCGATGAACTTCTGTCGATGAATGTTGTTCGACCCGGTACGTTCGTGTTCACTGCCACCGACGGCGGGTACGCGAAGCGGACCGCTGTCGACGAGTACCGCGTCCAGGGCCGCGGCGGCCTCGGCATCAAGGCCGCCAAGATCGTGGAGGACCGTGGTTCGCTCGTCGGGGCGCTGGTCGTCGAGGAGACCGATGAGATCCTCGCGATCACCCTCTCCGGCGGCGTGATTCGCACGCGAGTCAACGAAGTCAGGGAGACGGGCCGTGACACCATGGGCGTCCAGCTGATCAACCTGGGCAAGCGCGATGCCGTGGTCGGTATCGCTCGTAACGCCGAGGCGGGGCGCGAGGCGGAGGAGGTCGACGGCGAGGAGGCCGTCGACGCCGTCGAGGGTGCTCAGGCCAACGGCACGGACGAGGGTGAGGCGCCCTCGGCCGAGTAGCACGAGGAGAGAGTCATCGTGAGCGGAGCCACGGGCGCCGGATCGGCCGGTACCCCCACGGGTACGGAAACGGACGGCGGCGGCCGTGGCTCCGCCGCGCACGGGGCGGGCGCGGGAAGTGCGAGCGACCCGCACACGACCAACCTGAAGCCGGTGCAGGCGTCCGCGAAGGACTCCGCCGGCACGTCTGGATCCCAGGGGGGAACTGTGACGGACACCCGAGGTCCGGCCGCGGCCGGCGAGGCGCAGTCGTCGTCTCCCCTCCCCGGGGAGCGGCGCCCGGAGCAGCCCTCCGGGCCGTACCACCCGCCGCAGGCCTATCCGGCGCAGACCCCGGCCGGCGCGGTACGGCGGCCGCGTACGGGCGCTCGTACGGCGCCGCGCACCCGTAAGGCACGGCTGCGGGTGGCCAAGGCCGACCCGTGGTCGGTGATGAAGGTCAGCTTCCTGCTCTCCATCGCGCTCGGCATCTGCACGATCGTCGCCTCGGCGGTGCTGTGGATGGTCCTGGACGCGATGGGCGTGTTCTCGACGGTCGGCGGCACGATCTCGGAGGCGACCGGCTCGAACGAGGCGAACGGCTTCGACCTCCAGGCTTTCCTGTCGCTCCCCCACGTTCTGACGTTCACGACGATCATCGCGGTCATCGACGTGGTCCTGGCCACGGCGCTCGCGACCCTGGGTGCGTTCATCTACAACCTCTCCGCGGGCTTCGTGGGCGGCATCGAGCTGACCCTGGCGGAGGACGAGTGAACCGACGTCCAGCGCGCTGGTGACAGCCCCTCGACAACCGATTTTGGGACTGACGTGGTCGTGCGCTAATCTTCAGGAGTCAGCGCGCGGGACACACCGCAGAGCGCGGCGGGGCTATAGCTCAGTTGGTTAGAGCGCATCCCTGATAAGGATGAGGCCACAGGTTCAAATCCTGTTAGCCCCACAGTACGAAGACCCCCGGTCCGGATGGATCGGGGGTCTTCTTCGTGTGCGGGGTGTCAGCGAGTGGCGGGCATGAAAAGGCCCGACCGCTGGCGACGGGGGATGCACCAGCGATCGGGCTGTGGCCAAGGGTAACAAGCCTGGGCGCCTTGTGGGGGCAAGTCGGTCGGGAATAAGTCAGGTTGGCCGATCAGTGACCGCACGGAGGGTCGTAGGAGAGACGGGGCAGGTACTCGTGCCACTTCTGCGGGCTCAGTACGCCGCGGGTGACCGAGCAGATGTGATCGATCGCCGCGGCGGGGTCCAGGCTCCACAGGCGGACCGTGTCCGTGCCGCTGGAGAGCCCGAGGACGTTGCTCCGGCTGAACGACAGGAAGGTGCCGGACCTGGCATTGGGGCTCATCGACTGGCCGATGGGGGTCGCCGAGGCGGGGTCGCCGACGTCCCACAGCCGGACCGTGTCGTCGTTGCCGCCGCTGGCCAGAACATGCCCGTCCGGGCTGAACGTCAGCAGCTTGACCGCCTCGGTGTGCCCGGTGAGCGGCGCGCCGAGCGCTGTTGCCGAGGCGGGGTCGGTGACGTTCCACAGCCGGACCGTGTCGTCGTCGCTGCCGCTGGCCAGAACATGCCCGTCCGGACTGAACGCGATCGCGTTGACCGGTCCCGAGTGGTCCGTGAGCCGGCCGAGCGCGGTCGGCCGGGCCGGGTCGGCGACGTTCCAGAGGCGGACCGTGCTGTCCGCGCTGCCGGAGGCGAGGGTCCGCCCGTCGGGGCTGAAGGTGATCGCGTTGACGTAGCCCCGGTGGCCCGTCAGCGGCTTGCCGAGCGCGGTGGGGTGCGCGGGGTCGGTGATGTCCCACAGCTGGATGGTGGTGTCGTCGTAGGCGGTGGCCAGGGTGCGGCCGTCCGGGCTGAAGGCGAGCGTGGCCGGCCCCGCGAAGCGCGTCCGCAGGGCGATGGGCGAGCCGGCGACGACCGGGTGGGAGGGATCGCCGACGTTCCACAGATACACCGTGTGGTCGTAGGTGAGGACGGCGAGGACGCGGCCGTCGGGGGAGAACCGCAGCGAACGATGGCCGGCGTCCCCCCGCATGAACGGCTTGCTCAGCAGCACCGGCCGGTCGGGCCGCGTCACGTTCCACAGCCGGAGCCTGCCGTCCCGCGCCGCCGTGCCCAGCACCCGTCCGTCCGGCCGGAACGCGCCGGTGCGGCCGACGATGTCCGAGGTCGGCAGCGACCACAGACGCACCTTGCTGTCGCCGCTGCCGGTGGCGAGGGTCCGCCCGTCGGGGCTGAACCCCAGGGCGTACATCTCCCCGCTGCTGCCCGCGAGGGGCTCCCCGACCTGTGAAGGGGACGAGGGGTCGCTGACGTTCCACAGGCTCGCCGTGCTGTCCGCGCTCGCGGCGGCGAGCCTGCTGCCGTCCGGGCTGAAGGCCACCGACCAGATCGGCCCGGTGTGCCCGGCCAGCGGTGAGCCGAGCGGGGACGGGTGGGCGGGGTCGGTGACGTTCCACAGCCGGATCGTGTCGTCCGCGCTGCCGGAGGCGAGGGTGTGCCCGTCCGGGCTGAACGCCACCGAGTGCACGAGGTCCGTGTGGCCCTTCAGCGCGGTGCGGTACGGCTTCGGATGGCGCGGGTCGGCCAGGTTCCACAGCAGGATCGTGTCGTCGTCACCGCCCGCCGCGAGGGTGTGCCCGTCGGGACTGAACGCGAGCCCGCGCACCGCGGCGCTGTGCCCGCGCAGGGCGCCGAGGGCACTCGGGCGGCGCGGGTCGGCCACGTTCCACAGCCGTACCGTGTGATCTTCGCCGGCCGAGGCCAGGGTGCGTCCGTCGGGGCTGAAGGCGATCAGGTAGATCGTGCCCCGGTGGCCGGCGAGCGGCGTGCCGAGCGGCTTCGGGTGGGCGGGGTCGGTGACGTCCCACAGCCGGACCGTCCCGTCGTCGCCGGCGCTGGCGAGGGTGTGTCCGTCCGGGCTGAAGACGGCGCTGCTCACCCAGCTGGTGTGGCCGGTCAGAGGTGTGCCGAGCGGTTTGGGCCGGCGCGGGTCGGCCACGTTCCACAGCCGGACGGTCCGGTCGTAGCTGGCGGTGGCCAGTGTTCTGCCGTCGGGGCTGAAGGACGTGAGGTAGACGGCACCGGTGTGGCCGGACAGGGGGGTGGCCAGCGGCGCGTTCACGATCGAGAGCAGTCTGCTGTACGTGCCCTCGTCGTCCGGGCGCAGATGGTGGGCGACCAGGTCGAGCTGGGCGGCCAGGGACGGATCCGTGCGCTGGACCCGGTCGGCCTCGGCGAGCACCTGCTCGAAGACGGCGTCGTCCCGCTGCTGCCAGGCGATCACCGCCGAGCCGCCCGCGACCAGGGCCAGCACGACCAGCGCCGCCACCGCGGCCCGGCTGAGCCACACCGTGCGCTTGCGCAGCCGTACCGCCGCGGCCAGGAACTCCACCGCGCTGCGGGTCAGATACGTGTCTCCGGCCGACCGTGCCCAGGTGCGCGCCTGGTCCAGCCGGGAGCCCCGGTAGAGCAGCGAGCTGTCCCGGTCCGAGTCCTCCCAGGCCCGGCCGTCCTCCTCCAGCCGCTGGCGCAGCAGCTGGTCGCCCCGGTCGTCGTCGATCCAGTGCCGCAGCCGGGGCCAGGCGTGCAGCAGCGCCTCATGGGTGATCTCCACGGTGTCCGCGTCCAGCGTCACCAGCCGGGCCCGTACGAGGGCCTCCAGGGACTCCTCCGTCTTGCCGGGGTCCGCCGACTCCTCCGCCAGCTGTCGACGGGTGCCGCGCCGCCGGGTGGCCTGAGTGTCCTCGCCCAGCCGGACGAGGCGCAGCAGGAGCAGCCGGGCTGCCGTACGGGCCGCGGGGTCCAGCCCCGACCAGGCGCGCTCGGCGGTCGCCGCGACCGCCCCCTGGATCCCGCCAGCCGCGCGATAGCCGGCCAGCGTCAGCCGTCCGGCCTTGCGGCGCTGCCAGGTGGCGAGCAGGGCGTGCGAGAGCAGCGGGAGCACACCCGCGTCGTGTGCCCCGCGCGGCCCGTCGGCACTGACCTCGCGGACGATCAGCTCGGCGAGCCCCGGTTCCAGCTCCAGGCCCACCGCCTTGGCCGGACCGGTCACCGCCTCGCGCAGCTCGGTGCCGGTCAGCGGGCCGAGCACCATGTGCCGGTGCTGGAGGGCGTCGGCGAGTTCGGGGTAGCCGAGGCACTGCTCGTAGAAGTCGGCGCGGATGCCGAGGACGACGAGCACCGGGGCGGGCTCGCCCGAGCCGACGGTCGGGGTGCAGGCGGCGTGCAGGAGCTGGATGAACGTACGCCGGTCCGCTTCGTCGGAGCAGAGGGTGAAGGCTTCCTCGAACTGGTCCACGACGACGACAGGGCGGCAACGGCCGGCCGTCTCGCGGTGGGCCCACGCGGACACGGCCTCGCGGGCCGCTCGGGCCACCCCGGGGGAGTCGGAGCCGGGAACCGCCGGATCCTCCGTGGCCTCCTGTTCGGCTCGGCGCGCGGCGGCGGCGACGGTGCTGAGATCGGGGATACGGCGAACCAGCTCACCGAGGGGGTCGGTACCGGGGACGAGGTGCAGGACGCAGTCGGCGGCGGCTTCCTCGGGAGCCTGGGGTGCGGCGCTCGTGCGCGGTATGCCGGTGCCGGGCCCGTCGCGCAACGCGCCGCCGCGTACGGCGGGGACCAGGCCGGCGTTCAGCAGGGAGGACTTCCCCGCTCCCGAGGCGCCGACCAGCATCACCAGGCCCCCGGTTCGCTCGGCGGCGCGGAGCTGGGTGATGAGCGCGCTGGTGCTCCGTTCGCGGCCGAAGAACCACCGGGCGTCCTCCTGCCGGTAGGGGGCGAGCCCCCGGTAGGGGCAGACGCCTCCGGTGACGGACGGGGCCTGGGCGGGAGGCTGCCGGTTCTCCTCGGCGGGCGGCGGGGGCCGGTCGCCCACCGGGTCGGCCAGCGCGCGCTCCCACAGCCGCTGCCAGTGTGCGAGGTCGTACAGGCCTGTGGAGACCGGAGCGGTCCGCAGCCGCCGTGCCTCCGGGATCAGGATGTGCAGCACCGCCGCGAGGGCGGTGAACTGGGCCGGCACGTTCCTGGCCCGGCGCCAGTCGCTGATCCGCTGCGCGGACACCCGCACGGGCCGCCCGCGCTCGTCGACCCGCTGCAGCCGTACGACCGCCTCGGCGACGCTCTTGAGGGGAGGGTTTCCAGCCTCCTTGTACAGCAGCGCAAGGCGCTCGGCGAAAGCTGTGCGTGCCCCTGAGTCGGAACTCAAGGTCCCACCCCTTACTTCCCCCCGCATCTCGATGTCCGGACCGGAAAACCCACCCTATACGGCTGACCTGCGGATAAGCGGCGGACCGGAGGTCACGGTCTCCTCGCCGTGGGCAACAGATGGCAGGATCCGGACCCGGTAGCGGATCCGTCACACACTGTCCGAACAGGCCACGGCCCCGTGCTCGGACAGACAGCCCTGAGCATCGAAGGATCTCGGCCAACTTCGATCGAAGGTCGGCCCTCTGAATCGGCTCCCTTCTTCGACCCGTGCCGAGCCGACGCGGCACAGGTCGATACCTCGCACCGTCCGGCACCGGTCCCCACGAGGGGAGGGACCGGTGCCGGACGGGCCGGGGCATGGGTGGGCCTGGTGACGTTTCACGTGAAACATCGCTCACATGGCGTGCGCCGGTCGGCCGCGAGGGTGGCGGCCTGGGATGTTGCCAGTGCCGCGCGCAGGGCGGCGGCGGAGGCGGTGCCGGTCGCGGATCATGTGGGCGAGGCTGTGGTGACGGCTCCGTCCCGCGCCGCGGCCACCTGCGCAGCCAGTGCCGCGGTGGCGGCGGCGTTGCGGGCGCAGCGGGCGTCCGCGGCGGGGTCGGGGGCGGACACGGTGAGCGCGGCGAGCGACTCGGCCGACAGGCGCAGCGCATGGGCGGCACGGTCGACGGGGTTCCTTGGGACGACCTCGGCCGCGTCCTGGCCGACACCGGCATACCGGCACGCGGCGACCGCACGGTCGTAGGCGCTGTGCGCGGGGCCCCGTGGAGCCTGCGCAGCGCCTCGGCCTCCTGCGCGACCGCTCCGGGCGCCGCTTCTTCCCGTCCGCTCATCCTCGGCCTCCCCTCCTGTTCCAGGCGGCCTGGATATCTGACGGTACGTCAGATATGGTCTCCCGTCGGCGACTGTTCCCGAAGGTGAGCGTCCCGTTCCCGAAGGGGTGAGTGTCATGCACAAGCGTCCCCCGTGCCCGCGGCCTCCCGGTGTTCCGCGCTGGGTCGCGATGTTCCACCAGCCCGCACACGACTCCTGGACGGTGGGCGCCGAGTCCCCCGACCGGGCTCCCGTGCTGTACGCCGTCGGAGACATGACCCAGACCGTGCGGGCGCGCGGCGAGGAGGTGACGGTCGCGTTGTGGGGGCCCAAGGACGGCGGCTGGCACCTCTTCGACGCGCCGGCCGGCAGGGCGTCCGCGCCCGCCCCGGCCACCTCGGCCGACCGGCCCGCGCCCGGCGCCGGCGAACCGGCCAAGCTGGCGGAACGCATGACGGACCGCCGGCACCAGGTGCTCATGGCCGGCCTGAGCAAGGCGGGCCTGTACGACCTGAGCGCCGAGGACGGCAAGGCGGTGCGGACGATGGCCGACCTGCTCGACGAGCCCACGGTCCGCCGGGTGGCCCACTGGCTCTCGGTCGCGGGCGGGGGGCGGTAGCGCGAGCGGGACCGGTGCGGCGAGCGGGCGATGGCGGGAAGGGGATCGTTCGGCGGGCGGTGGCGCGAACAGGGCCGGTTCGGCGGGCGGTTCGCCGGGAAGTGACGTCCAGGAAGCCGCCGTCCAGGACTGGAGGACGCATGAAGGTCTCCGTCGACCGCTCCCTCTGCTATGGCTCTGCCGAGTGTGCGCACCGGGCGCCGGCCGTGTTCGCGTTCGAGGACGGCTACGGCGTCGTACGGCCCGGCCGTGAGGGGGCCGCCGACGACCCGCAGGTCCAGGAGGCGGCCGAGAAGTGCCCCTCGCAGGCGATCGTGCTCACGGAGTAGACAACCCCTACGCACGCATGGAGTGGCTCACGTGGTGGACGACGTGCCGGCGGGCCCGGCCGGATAGGACCACCTGAAGTCGGCCAAGGCGCGGGCGCGAGCCTCGGCGATCGCCATCCGGGCCGTGCGCTCGACGGGGTCGACATGGGACGCCTGGCCCGTGACCTGGCCCTCCCACTTGCGGTACAGCAGGCCGTCCTCCGCCGAGAACCAGCCGCGGCTCACCGCGTCCAGCGCCAGCAGCAGGCCCGTGTCCTCGGACGCGGGCAGGGCCATCCAGCCGCCGAGCGCGATGAGCAGCTCGCGCCGGACGCACAGGGTCGCCGGATGGACCGGTGCGCGGAAGTCGTTCCGCTTCCAGTGATCGAGCACGACACCGCGTTCGAGCGGGCCGTCGTCCGGATCGCCCGGGAAGCCCACCGTCGAGCCGTCCGGCAGCAGGTCGAGGGCCCGGGAGGTCGTCCAGCCGACGCTGCGGTGCTCCTCCAGCACGGCCACGTCGCGGGCCAGCGCGCCCGGCGTGAGCAGGTCGTCGGCGTCCAGGACCTTCACGTACGCGCCCCCGGCGCGGGCCAGCGCGATGGTGCGGGCGACTCCGGGCCCGCCCGGCCGGCCCCGGCCGAAGCTCACGCGCGTGTCGTCCGGGACGTACGGGCGGACCTCGTCCGTCGTACCGTCCTGCTGGATCACCCACTCCCACTCCCAGTCGCCGGGGAGCCGCTGCTCGCACAGGGACGCGTAGGCGTCCGGCAGGAAGCGTGCAGAGGGGCCGTGGACAGCGGTGACAACGGTGACGAGCCGGGTCACGGCAGCGCTCACCACCTTTCCGGGATCGTTGGACGCATGGTCCGGGATCGTTGGACGCGTGATCGGTCCGCCGGTCATGGTTCCAGGTGAGAAAGCGCGAGACCCCCGGCCGTACCCGGCCGGGGGTCTTCCGTGTCGACTGTTGCGTACGCAAGTCGCCGTGTTGTCGAGACGTTGCGGTACTGCGTGGGGACGGGGCTCAGCAGTCGAGCCTGGCCGTCGAGGGCCCTTCGGGGGTGGTCGCGCTGTCCGTCTGGGTTTCGGTGAGGGGGCGGTGGCGGCAGCTGGGGGACTTTCCGTGGGCCTCGGCCCGGATCCGCTGCTTCATCGTGGGGGGCAGGGCACTGGCATGGGATCGTGACCAGTGACGTGGTGCCGGGATCGTCGGGACCGTCGGGATGGTCCGGTGTGCGGTGCCGGTGCTCGAGCCCTCGTTCCTGGGTGCGGCCGCCGCGGTCGTGGCGGCCGTGGTGGTGACGAGTCCGAGCGCGGTGCACAGCGCGAGGAATGCGGTGACGATGGCGGTCCACAGCTTCATGACCTTGTTCTGGGTCATGGCCCCTCACTTTCGGGTTGGGCGATTTGCGTACTTTGTTCATGATGTGTATGCGGCTCGCGAAGTGGTGGACCGACGCCCGTGGCGCGTCGATGTTCCGATGAACACCACCCGGATGGCCGCAAGAGGGCCGGAAAACCCCAAAACCTGGTGAGGGTGAGCGAAGGGGGAGCAAAGTAACCGTCCGTGGAGGTGTGATCACCCTCCGATCGGAATGGCGCCCGACCTGGCCTATTGCGCTGCCGGAGGCGGGAGTTGGGGCCGGACGCAGATCACCGATCGATATCGGTCGGTGTGTATAGTCGGGCGCCAGAGGTCCCCTACGTCAAGGAAAGACGAGGTCGCGCGGTGAAGAAGCTGCTCCTGGTCGCACTGGCCGCCATCGGCGGGCTCCTCGTGTACCGCCAGATCCAGGCGGATCGCGCCGAGCAGGATCTGTGGACGGAGGCGACTGACTCCGTGCCCACGGGTTCGTGAGTGCCGATACCAGAATCTGAACCAGGCCCCGACCGTCCTTCGCGGTCGGGGCTTTGTGTTGCCCGCGGTTCCGTCCGTGTGTTGCGGGGGCTCGCGGGGTGCTGTAGACGCCGGGCCGTGCCCCACCGGGCGTTGCCGTGCGTTTCGGACGGCCGTCCACGTTGCCCGGATGGCGCACGGCCGTACGGGGCAGGATGGAGCCCGGTCCGGTACGACTGGGGAGGGCGGGCACGTGTACGACTGGGGAGGGCGGCACGTGCGGGAGCGAGGGCGGCGCACGCCGTGGTGGCGGTGCCAGGGGCCCCGGGCGGTCACCGGCGCCCTGCGGACGGCCCTGCTGTCCGGGTTGTGCGCGCTGCTCGTCCTGCCGGGGGGTACGGCGGCCGCGTACGGGAACGCGACCGCCGCCGAGAACGGGTCGCCGCAGTCGTACGCCTTCACGCCCGGCGCCAGAACCGTCGCGGGCGCGACCGAGGCCGCGACGGCCCCACGACTGGACGCGGGCCGCACCTACCGCAGCACCCTTGCGAAAAACGGCACGCTCTACTACCGGCTCGAACTCGGGGCCGGCGACACGGCCTACGTCCCCGTCACCGCCGTACCCCCGCCGAACGCCACCGTCTCCGCCACCGACGGCATCAGCGTGTCGGTCCAGGACGCCACCGGAACGCCCTGCTCCTTCGCGGGCGCCCGCTTCGGCGCCGGGCACAGCCCGCGTCCGGTCACCGCGCTGGGGCAGCGGGAGACCGGCAAGGCGCTGTGCCAGGGCCGGGGGGCGTACTACGTGGTCGTCCGACGCCTCGACGACCAGGGCGCCGGTACGGCCGCCCCGGCACCGCGCTGGGACCTGGAGATCGCACCCGTCACCGAACCGCGTACGGCGCGGGCCGGGGCCACCTCCGCGCCGCAGGCCTGGGACTCCGCCACCCCCGAGCCGCTCACCGGTGAGCCCCGCGACCGGCCCGGCGGCGCCGGGTTCGCCTCCGCGAGCCCGCTGGGCCAAGGCGTCTGGCAGACGTCCCTCGTGCCCGGCGAGACGCGGTTCTACAAGGTGCCGGTCGACTGGGGCCGACAGCTCCACGCCTCCGCCGAACTGGGCGGCGCCGCCGGTCACGGCTATGTCGGCGGTGCCCTGAACCTCTCCGTCTACAACCCCGTCCGCGGCTACGTCGAGGACACCGGCCTCGGCTACACCGGCACGCCGAGCCCCGCCGTGCTCGACCCGCTCCCGCCGGTGGAGTACGCCAACCGCTACGCCGTTCTGGCCGGGGTGACCTCCGTCCGCTTCGCCGGCGACTACTACCTGGTGCTGCATCTCAGCGAGCAGATGGCCGGCACGTTCGGGCGGGGGCCCTTCCGGGTGACCCTGAGGGTCCGGGTGGCCGGGCGGGCGCACGCCGGACCGGAGTACGCCGGGCGGCCCGTGCCCGGGGAGGTGTTCACGGTCACGGAGCAGGACCGGGACGCGGCCCTCACCGGGAACACCGCCGCCGGGGACGACCCCGTGATGAGGCTGGTCGCGATCGGCGGGATCGGCCTGGGCACCGTGCTGCTGCTGGTGCTCGCCGGCTGGACGGTGACCGCGCGCCGGACCCAGCGGGCCCAGGGGGTTCAGGGGGTTCAGGGGGTTCAGACGCGGGTCAACGCCCAGAAGCCCACGGCGTAGCAGGCCAGCGCCAGCAGCAGGATCGGGATCGCGACCTTGGCCGGTGGCCCGGGCCGCCGATTCCGCCTGGCCCGGCGGGCTCCGCGCCCGTGCGCGGGCACGCTCGCGATCGGCTGAGCGGGAAGGGGAACCTGCGCGTCCTGAGCGGTGTACGAAGCAGTGGAGGCATCGACACGAGGCCCCGCCATCGCGCCGGGGGAGGGCACGGAGCTCCAGGCGGTGTGCGGAGTTCGGGGAGTGTGCAGGGCTTGGGGAGCGAGCGGAACTCCGGGAGCGGGCGGAACTCGGGGAGTGTGCGGGCTGTCGCTCTGGGAGCCGATGTACGGCTCGTGGAGGGGGAGTTGAGGGGAGTGAGAAGGAAGAGAGGGGGGCTGGAGTTGTTGGACGGGTGAGGGGTCCTGGGGCGGCGGCAGACGGAAGCTGCCGGTGTCCGAGAGCGAGCCGGTGCCCGCGTCGGCGCCCGTGTCGTCGGCCGGTTCCAGGGCGACTCCGGAAGCCTTCCTGAGGGGGCCGTCGGGGCCGAACCCGTCCGGAAGCGGGCCGAGTTGGTCGAAGATCTCGATCAGCTCGTCGTCGGGCTCGGGCTCCGGCAGGAGTTCCGCCGCCGAGGCGAGCGCCTTGCGCGCACCCGTGGCGGTGCGGAAACGCGCGGCCGGGTCGGGCTGGAGCAGGGTGGCCACGACCTGCCACAGCGGTTCCGGGATGCCCTTGGGCGGCCCGGGCGTCCCGTTCTCCATGAAGTGCTGCACGAGCGCCTTGGCGTCAGGCTTGGCGCCTTCGAGGAGATACAGTGCGACCAGGCCCACGGCGAACAGGTCGGCGGGAAAGTCGGGTTCGGCACCGAGCATCTGCTCGGGGGCGAGATAGCCGGGCGTGCCCACCACGAGGTTGGTCTCCGTCAGGCGGGGCTCGCCGAGCCGCATGGCGATGCCGAAGTCGGACAGCCGCAGCCGTGGCCGCCCGGTCCCGGTCGCCTCGAGGAGGACGTTGGCGGGCTTGATGTCCCGGTGGATGACGTCCTCGGCATGCACGGCGGCGAGACCGGACAGGAGCTGGTCGAGCAGGGTGCACACGAATGCCGGAGGCAGCGGGCCGTAGTCGCCGACGAGATGGACCAGGGAGCCGCCGGCCACCAGGTCCATGGTGAAGAGCACCTTGTCGTCGTCGGCGGCCCAGCTGGCCGGGGCGAGGACATGGGGGTGGTCGATCCGCAGGGCCTGCTCCCGCACGAAGCGCAGCAGGGAGTGGGCGTCACGCTGCTGGAGCACCTTGGCCGCCACATAGCGCCGTCGGCGATGGTCCCAGGCACGCCATACCGCGCCCACGCCCCCGCGTCCGATCGGGTCGGCCAGCTCGTACCGGCCGGCGAACACCTCACCCATGGCAGCCCATCGCTCCTCCCCGGAACCCGCGCCGGTCCCCCCTGCCCCCCTTGTTTCCCCGCTCCCCCGGTTCATACCGACTCCCCCGTGACGAGCGATACCACCCCGCCCACGCTCATGGATCGGTCTCCCTCCGCAGACCGGCATCCCGCGCTCAGCCGCCCCTCACCGGACTCGGCCCCGGCCCGGCCCCGGACCCCCCCTCCGCGGACCGGGCCGTGGGTCCTAGTTCTGGTGGGACTGGTAGTGCGCGACGGCGTCGGAGGTGCGGCCGGCGCCGTAGACGCGGAGGAACTCCGCCAGCTCGGGATGGCTCGGCGCGAGGCTGTCCGCGGCGTCGATGATGTCGCCCGCGGCCGCCACCGAGCGCAGCAACGACTGGATCTCGCGGACCACCCGCTTGACCGTCGGCGCCCCCGAACCGCTCGTGGTCTGGGTGGTGTTGTTGAGCACAGAGCCCCCCTGAGACTTCTTGATCTCGTCCATGCGCTCGGTCGCCTCGGCGGCGCTCACACTGCCGTCCGCGACCTGCGCCGCCAGCTCCTGCAGCAGCTGCACCCGCTGCACCACAGCAGGATTGCCGATCTTCGCGCGCTGGCCGCTCATCAGCTGCGAGAGCATCGGAGCGGACAGCCCCAGGACCGCCGCGAGACGGGCCTGGTTGAGCCCGAGATCGTCGATGAGCTTACGGAAGAGCGCCCCCAACGGCTCCCCGTACCAGTTCCGCTGCAGCTCCCGCGCTCTGGCGGTGGCTTCCTGCTGTGCGGCGTCCATTGCGTCTCCCCATCGCTTTCCCCTGAAAAACCGCGCGGTTCGCTGTAGCGAACCACGTCGAGCATCTTACGGAGCGTGGTCATTCACGGGGACCCCCAATCTTTTTGCGGGATACCGGGGGTGACCCGGTACTCTGGTCTGCGGCGCCCACCGGAACGCGACTTTTCCGGCCGGACGCTGCTTCCCGGGGCCTTAGCTCAGTTGGTAGAGCGCCGTCTTTGCATGGCGGATGTCAGGGGTTCGACTCCCCTAGGCTCCACCCCGAAATGCCTCCTGACCTGCGAGAACACAGGTTCGGGAGGCATTTTTCGTGCGCAGGCCGCCGCCTGTGCCCATCGTCCGGGTGCGGTTTCACGTGAAACGGGCCGTGGGCGGCGAGTGTCAACTCGACCTGCCCACGGCCCATGTGACGACCGGCGGTAGGTGATCGTGTCCGGTGCTCCGGAGGCGCTGCTACTGGTCGTCCTGGTCTGCGGCGTCCTCCTCCGCCTGCTTCGCCTGGACCTCGGGGTCCAGGGCCGAGGTGCCGCTGCCGTCCACCGAGCCGAGCCGGCCGCCCGACTCCGGTACCTCCGTCGCGGCCGGCGGCTCGACCAGCCAGTCGGGGTTGGCCTGCTTGTCCCACCACTTCCAGGCCGCGACGGCACCACCGGCCAGCACGGTGAGCAGGGCCAGCGTCTTCACAGCCCGGCCGGCCCGGCACCGGCGCTCGTTCCGGCGGGCCAGCTTCTGGATGTCCTCCGCCGAGACCTGACCACGCAATGCGGCCAGGGCGGCAGCGCCGCGCGCGGCGGCCTCCTCGCGGACCGGAGCGGTCGCGGCCACGGCCTGCTCGATCCTCGGACGTGAGTACTCGGCGGCCTGACGCGAGTATTCGGCGGCCTGCCGGGCAGCCTTACGGGCGCGGACGGCGGCCTCCTGCGCCGCCAGGTCCACCTTCGGCGGCACATGCGCACGAGCCTGCTCCAGACGCGGGGCGAGCCGGGCGTCGTACTGCACGCGGGCCTGTTCGGCGGCCTGCGACACCACGGGCGCCAGCCGTACGCGTGCCTCCTGCGCGTAGAGCGCGGCACGCTCCTTGGCCGTGTCGGCGTAGGGCGCCACCACTTCCGCGGCGTGCAGCACGCTGTCCTTCGCCGAGCCGGTCGCGGCGCGCACGCTGTCGATGCGGGTCACGGGTTCCTCCTCCTCGGTGGCGTACGGTATTTCGACTTTCCACCCTTTTACGGATCATGCCTGCCAACGGTGCGCGCGGCATGCGAGGGCGGGCATATGGGTGCCCATTGCTCGCTTCGGCGCGATTCCGGGTGAATCCCGGGCAACCCGATCCTGCCGTCGACACTGCCACGAATCGCTGCCGAGCGCTGCCTTCCGGGCGGAACTCGTGGCCGCCGGGCGACGTACGAGCCCGACCGTGCGAGGATCGGGGAGTCACAGGAAGACAACGGAAGGCAGATCGTGGCCGAGCAGCTTTACGCCACCCTGAAGACCAACCACGGCGACATCGAGGTCAAGCTTTTCCCGAACCACGCGCCGGAAACGGTCAAGAACTTCGTCGAGCTGGCGCAGGGCGAGCGCGAGTGGACCCACCCCGGCACGGGTGAGAAGAGCAGGAAGCCGCTCTACAACGGCACGATCTTCCACCGTGTCATCAGCGGCTTCATGATCCAGGGCGGCGACCCGCTGGGCAGCGGCATCGGCGGCCCCGGCTACAAGTTCGGGGACGAGTTCCACCCGGACCTGTCCTTCAACAAGCCGTACCTGCTGGCCATGGCCAACGCCGGCCCGGGCACCAACGGCTCGCAGTTCTTCATCACCGTCGCCCCGACGACGTGGCTGAACCGCAAGCACACCATCTTCGGCGAGGTCACCGACCCGGCCAGCCAGAAGGTGGTCGACGCCATCGCCGCCGTGCCCACCGGCCGCAACGACCGCCCGGTCAACGACGTCAAGATCGAGTCGGTCGTCGTCGAGAAGCGCGAGGGCTGAGCCCACCGCTTCCCGGAGCACCCGCAGGACGGCACCGGAACGTCCCACAGCGACACACCCGAACGTCCCGCAGGGAACCAAACGCCCCGCTCGTCCGTACCAAGGATGAGCGGGGCGGGGCATTGCCGGGGCAGTCCCACGAGGAGCAAGGGGAACCGATGGACCACGCCGAAGGCAGCACGCAGAACGCCGCCCACCGCGTGCCCGTGTGCTACCGGCACCCGGACCGTGAGACCGGTGTGCGCTGCACCCGCTGCGAGCGCCCCATCTGCCCCGAGTGCATGGTCAGCGCCTCGGTCGGCTTCCAGTGCCCCGAATGCGTGCGCGGCGGCAGCGGCACCGGACACGCACCGACCGCGTCCCGGCCGCGCACGATCGCCGGCGGCACGGTCACGGCCGACCCGCGGCTGCTCACCAAGGTGCTGATCGGCGTCAACCTCGCCGTGTACCTGGTGCAGATGGCCGTGGGCAACAGCTTCACCGACCACTTCGAACTGATCGGCCGGGCCCAGTTCTCCCTGTTCGGCCCGGTCGAGGGCGTCGCCGAGGGGCAGTACTACCGCCTGCTGACCGCGATGTTCCTGCACGGCGGCTACGCCCACATCCTGTTCAACATGCTCAGCCTGTGGTGGATCGGCGGCCCCCTGGAAGCAGCCCTCGGCCGCGCCCGCTACCTCGCGCTGTACTTCGTCTCGGGCCTGGCGGGCAGCGCGCTCACCTATCTGATCGCCGACCCCAGCCAGCAGTCCCTCGGCGCCTCCGGAGCGATCTTCGGCCTCTTCGGCGCGACCGGCGTGCTGATGCGCCGGCTCAACTACGACCTGCGCCCGCTCGTCGCCCTGCTGGTGATCAACCTGATCATCACCTTCACCCCGGCCATGCACATCGCCTGGGAGGCCCACATCGGCGGGCTGGTCGCCGGTGTCGCCGTCGGCTATGCGATGGTCCATGCCCCGCGCCGGCGGCGGACGCTGGTCCAGTACGGCGCCTGTGCCGTCGTACTGGCTGTCGTGGTGGTGCTCACGCTGGTCAGGACCGCTCAGCTCACCTGATACCGAACCGTTGTCCACAGGGCGTGTCGGATCTTGTGCACGGTGTGCGGGCACAGCTGTGCCCCCTGTCGCTCGGATGCGTTTCCGCAGGTCGGACAGGGGGCGAACAGAAGTGCGGGGGCCGGTAGGCCAGTCACACCGGCGTCAATGCCCGATGAGTTATCCACAGATCGTAGTTTCTTTTCCCCAGGGAGACTGTGGACAGCATCCCTGGCCTGTGGATAACTCAGCGGACAGCCGTGGGCAGAGCTATTTCCGCCGCTACTTCCACTGGGTGGAGACGGCGAAGCCGGCGGCGATGAAGCCGAAGCCGACCACGATGTTCCAGTTGTCCAGCGCATTGATGGGCAGCGAGCCGTCGGTCACATAGAAGACGACGATCCAGGCCAGGCCGATGATGAACATGGCCAGCATGACAGGCGCGACCCAGCCGCGGCTGTTCAGCTTGATCGCCTGCGCCTGCGCCTGCTTCGCCGGCGGCGGCGTGTAGTCGGCCTTCTTGCGGATACGTGACTTCGGCACGAGGGTCTCTCCTGTCGATGCGCTGCGTGGCCGCGCAGGTAACCGGTTCGGGGCTCGGGGGCAGCGTACAAGCGGCCAACATGGCGACTCTGTGTGCTCCCCCGGGCGTCCGTTAGCGTAGTGCTTCCGTGGCGCCGAAGGAGATAAGGGTACGTTGAGCAATTCTGCCGACTCCCCCGGGACACAATCAACGGGCTCCGGCCCTGGCCGCGGCCTGCGTGTCCGCCCCGCGCGGATCCTCACGGCGGCCGTCTTCGCCCTCGCGGGACTGATCTTCTTCACCAGCTTCAACACGGCCAAGGGCACCGACATCCGTCAGGACGGCTCCCTGCTGAAGTTGTCCGACCTGATCCAGCAGCGCAGCCGCAAGAACAAGGGGCTGGACGAGTCCAACGCGGCGCTGCGCGGGAGCGTGGAGGCCCTCGCCGAGAGCGACGACGGCAGCAGCAAGGCGCAGGACCGCAGGCTCAGCGGGCTGGAGAAGAGCGCCGGCACCCAGCAGCTCACCGGCCACGCCATCACCGTCACTCTCAACGACGCCCCGCCCAACGCCACCGCCAAGCTTCCGGGCTACCCCGAGCCGCAGCCCGACTACCTGGTCATCCACCAGCAGGACCTGCAGGCCGTGGTGAACGCGCTGTGGCAGGGCGGCGCCCAGGGCATCCAGGTCATGGACCAGCGGCTGATCTCCACCAGCGCGGTGCGCTGCGTCGGCAACACGCTGATCCTCCAGGGCCGGGTCTACTCACCGCCGTACAAGATCACGGCGGTCGGTGATCCGGACAAGCTGCAGCAGGCGCTCGCGGCCAGCAAGGCGATCCAGACGTACATGGTGTACGTCAACGTCTACGGCCTCGGCTGGAAAGTGACCGACGACGGGACGGTGACTCTTCCGGGCTACTCGGGCACAGTGGATCTGCACTACGCGAAGCCCGTGCAGTAACCAGCCATCCGTCAGCCGTCCGCCAGCCATCCGCCACGGAGGCGCCGGTGCGCGTGATCGTCCGGACCGTCAGCGAGCTGTGCATCACCGTCGGCACTCTGATCGTGCTCTTCGTCGCCTATGTGCTGTTCTGGACGGGGGTGCGGGCCGACGGCGCCATGAACGACCAGATCGACCAGCTGCACCGGCAGTGGTCGCAGGGGAGGCTGCAGCCGACGGCGTCGTCCGGCGGGCAGACGTCGGTCCCGGGCGAGCAGACGGTCTCCGCGACGAAACCGGAGCCGTACCACTACGGCAAGGCCTTCGCGATCATGTACATCCCACGGCTCGGTTTCACGTGGAACAAGCCGGTCCTGGAAGGCACCGGCCGGGACGTGCTGGCGAAGGGGCTCGCCCACTACCAGGGGACCGCGCAGCTCGGCCAGGTGGGCAACTTCGCGGTCGCCGGTCACCGGCGCACCTACGGCGACCCGTTCCTGGACTTCCCGAAGCTGCGGCCCGGGGACGCCGTCGTCCTCACGGACGGGACGACCTGGTTCACGTATCGGATCGACAAAGGGCCCTACAAAACGGTGCCGACGGACGTTGAGGTGATCGACCCTGTGCCACGTAAGTCGGGGTATGCGCGTCCGGGCCGGTATCTGACGCTGACCACGTGCGATCCGGAATGGGGGCACAGCCACCGGCTGATCGTCTGGGCGCACCTGGACTCCACACAGTCTGTGGAGGCAGGCGAACCGAAGGCTCTGCGCCGTTAGTCTGGTGGCGTACGGCGTGAGTCAGGTGCCGTGGGGATACGGAAGGAACGGCATGTACGGCTGGATCTGGCGGCATCTGCCGGGAAACGCGTGGGTGAAGGCGCTGATCTCCCTCGTCCTGGTCCTGGCCGTGATCTACGTCCTCTTCCAGTACGTCTTCCCGTGGGCCGAACCGCTGCTGCCCTTCAACGATGTGACGGTGGACAACCAGTGAGTGCGCGGATTCTCGTCGTCGACAACTACGACAGCTTCGTCTTCAACCTCGTCCAGTACCTCTATCAGCTGGGTGCCGAGTGCGAGGTGCTGCGCAACGACGAGGTGTCGACGGCGCATGCCCAGGACGGGTTCGACGGGGTGCTGCTCTCGCCCGGGCCGGGAACGCCGGAGGAGGCGGGCGTGTGCGTGGACATGGTCCGCCACTGCGCGTCCACCGGCGTGCCGGTGTTCGGGGTGTGCTTGGGCATGCAGTCGATGCAGGTGGCGTACGGCGGTGTGGTGGACCGGGCGCCGGAGCTGCTGCACGGCAAGACCTCGCTGGTGGAGCACGAGGGCAAGGGCGTCTTCGCGGGCCTGCCCTCGCCCTTCACGGCGACCCGATACCACTCGCTGGCCGCCGAGCCCGCGACGGTCCCGGCCGAGCTGGAGGTGACCGCGCGCACCCATGACGGCATCATCATGGGCCTGAGGCACCGTGAACTGCCCGTCGAGGGCGTCCAGTTCCACCCCGAGTCGGTGTTGACCGAGCACGGGCACCGGATGCTGGCCAACTGGCTGGTGGAGTGCGGCGACGAGGGCGCCGTGGCGAGGTCGACGGGGCTGGCCCCGGTGGTGGGCAGGGCCACGGCGTGACCGCGCTGCGCCCGGAGCGCGAGACCGATGCCTCGTACGGGGATCAGTCGTACGAGGCTTCCGGTGCGCTTGGGGACTGGGGCGCGGCGGGCGCGGTGCCCCGAGGTCCGTACGGGCAGCCGTACGAGGAGCATGAGAATCACGAGGAGTCGTACGGTCGGCCGTATCCGCTCGTCCCGGACGACGAGACCATGGCGCTGCGGATCCCCGAGCCGTCGCCGGGCCTAGAGAGGGGGCACCGCGGCGCCTCTGGGGCCCCGTCAGGCTCATCCGCCACTCCTGGTGCGGTCGGCGGCCGTGCGGCCCGCAGAAAGGCCGCCAAGCGCCGTGGCGGGCGTCATGGCGCCGGACGGGAGGCGGCATCCGCTCAGACGGCAGAGAACGCGGAGCCCGGCCGGCCGCTGTCCCGGGTGGAGGCACGGCGGCAGGCGCGGTTGCGCAAGCCGAGCCCGGGCGTCATCGCGAGCCGGGCGATCGGTGAGGTGTTCATCACCACCGGCGTGCTGATGCTGCTGTTCGTCACCTACCAGCTGTGGTGGACCAACATCCGTGCCCACGCGCAGGCGGGCAGCGAAACGCATCAGCTCCAGAACGACTGGGCGAGCGGCAAGCGCAACCCGGGGGTCTTCGAGCCGGGGCAGGGCTTCGCCATCCTGCACATCCCCAAGCTGGACGTGGTCGCGCCGATAGCGGAGGGCGTCAGCAAGGAGAAGGTCCTCGACAAGGGCATGGTCGGGCATTACGGCGAGCCCCCGCTGAAGACGGCGATGCCCGATGCCAAGACCGGCAACTTCGGTCTCGCCGCCCACCGCAACACGCACGGCGAACCGTTCCGGTACATCAACAAGCTCAAGCCCGGTGACGCGGTCGTGGTCGAGACGCAGGACACGTACTTCGTGTACAAGGTGACCTCGACGCTGCCGGTGACCTCGCCGTCCAACACGAGCGTGCTGGACCCCGTCCCGAAGGGCTCGGGCTTCACCCAGCCCGGCCGCTACATCACCCTCACCACCTGCACGCCGGAGTTCACCAGCAAGTACCGGCTGGTCGTCTGGGGCAAGATGGTCGAGGAACGCCCGCGCAGCAAGGGCAAGCCGGACGCGCTGATCGAGTAGGGCATCAGCATCAGCAGGGCTGAAGCGAGCAGGGCTGAAGCGAGCAGGGCTGAAGCGAGCAGGGCTGAAGCGAGCAGGGCTGAAGCGAGTAGGGGCAGAGGAAACTGTGGCAGCGACCGCCGACGACACCGAAGAACACACGGACGCGTCCGACACACGTCGGGCCCGGCGCGGCCGGCGTCCCGGCCGGATCGCGGCGGCGGTCAGCGTCCTCGGTGAACTCCTGATCACCGCAGGCCTGTTGCTCGCCCTCTTCGTCGTCTACTCCCTGTGGTGGACGAACGTGATAGCGGACCGCAAGGCGGACAAGGAGGCCGACAAGGTCCGCCGGCAATGGGCTCACGCGACCAGCTCCGCTCCGGGCGCGCTGGACACCAAGGACGGCATCGGCTTCCTGCACGTTCCGTCCATGAAGAACGGCGTGGTCCTGGTCAAGAAGGGCACGAGCACGGACGTCCTCAACGACGGCGTGGCCGGCTACTACACGGATCCGGTCAGGGCAGCGCTCCCCATGACCGGCAAGGACGGCAACTTCACCCTCGCCGCGCACCGGGACGGGCACGGCGCGAAGTTCCACAACATCGACAAGGTGAAGAAGGGCGACCCGATCGTCTTCGAGACGCGGGACGACTGGTACGTCTACAAGGTCTTCTCGATCCTCCCGGAGACCTCGAAGTACAACGTCAAGGTCATCGACCAGGTCCCGAAGGAGTCCGGCAGGAAGAAGCCGGGCCACTACATCACCCTGACGACGTGCACACCCGTGTACACCTCGGAGTACCGGTACGTGGTGTGGGGCGAGCTGGTCCGGGTGGAGAAGGTGGACAGCAAGCGGACGCTGCCGAAGGAGCTGCTGTGACCGCTGCTCCGGGACGGCCGACGCCGTCCCGGAACCCCACGTCTCCCTGGTCGTAATCCGTCCGGAGAACAGAAGGGTCCGCCCGGAACTCCGGTTCCCGGGCGGACCCTTCTGTCGGTGGAGGTGTCAGCCGCCCACGCCTCCGAAGAGGTTGGTGCCGCCGTTACCGCCATTGCCGCCGTTTCCACCGTTGCCACCCTGGCCCACGGTGATCAGGTTGACCGGGGTGCCCTGTTGGACCGGCGTGCCCGGGGTCGGGTTCGAGGCGAAGACGATCGCGTTGTCGTCCTGGGAGCCCTGGATGTTGCCGACCTGCAGACCGGCCTGCTGGAGCATCGCCTTGGCGTCCTTGAGCTTCTGGCCCTGGATGCCGGGGACCTGGACCTGGCCGGTGTTCTGGGCCTTGCCCACACTGATCGCGATCGGCGTGTTCTTGGCGACCTGCTGGCCCGCGGCCGGGTTGGTGCTCTGCACCTTGCCGTCCTGGGTGGGGTCGGTCACGGGTACGTCGGTGCAGGTCGGCGCCAGACCCAGCTGCGTCAGCTCGGCCTTCGCGTCGTCGCAGGACTTGCCGACGACATCGCTGGGGACGGTGACCTTGTCCTCCGCCTTGGCGACCGTGAGCGTGATCACGGTGCCCTTCTGCTGGTTCGAGCCGCCCTTCGGATCCTGGTCGATGACCACTCCGGCCGGCCGGTCCGACACCTGGGTCTTCTCCTCGACCTTGAAGCCCTTGTCCGTCAGCTGGGACTGGGCCTGGTCGAACTGGATGCCACGGACGTCCGGTACCTGGACCTTGGGCGCGCCCGTCGAAACCACCAGGTTGACGGTGCTGCCCTTGTCGACCTTGGTGTCCTTCGCGGGGTCCTGCGAGCAGACATTGCCCTTGGGCTGGTCGTCGCAGGTCTTCCGGGTGACCGACACCTTCAGGTCGACGTTGTCGGCCATGTTCCTGGCCGTGCTCAACGGCTGGCCGACGAACGTCGGCACCGGCACCTGGCCGTTGCCGGTGTTGCCGCCGCTGGCGACCCACTTCCCGATCAGAATGGCGCCGATCAGGACCAGGACGCCCGCGACCACCAGGAGGATCGTGGAGGTGTTGGACTTCTTCTGCTGGCCCCGGCCGCGGCGGCCGGGGCCCTCGTCGTAGCCGTAGCCGCCGTCGTCCGGGTTCATCGGCGGGAGCATGCTGGTCGCCCCCGCGCCGGCGTCCGGGCGCAGGGCCGTCGTCGGCTGGTCGTCGGGGTAGCCGCCGTAGCCCACCGCGCCCATCGCGGCGGTGGCCGCCACCGGCTGGCCGTCCAGGCAGGCCTCGATGTCGGCGCGCATCTCGTCGGCCGACTGGTAGCGGTAGTTCGGGTCCTTGACCAGCGCCTTCAGGACGATCGCGTCCATCTCGGGCGTGATCTCGGGGTCGAA